>CAIZYV010000072.1 GCA_903937325.1 Candidatus Falkowiibacteriota bacterium
ATAAATTAAAAAAATAAAACTTACTAAGTTTAAGATTAACTTTATTTTAGCATAACTTGATTAATTTTAAAAATATGCTAATATTTAAGCATCGAAATTTTAAACATAGCGGTCGCCGAAAAAAGCCCGTTTTTTGGTGCATTCCTCTCGGCCGTTTAAGCTTACTAATATGCCTAAAAGATGTGATTTATGTAAACGCAGCGCGACTAAGGGCGCCAGCCGTTCCCATTCTAAAATACAAACACTCAAACGTCAGAATATCAATTTACAAACAAAGAAGGTTGGCGATATTAAATTGAAAATCTGCACCAGCTGCATGCGTACCATGGCTAAAAACGATAAATAAAAACAAGCGAAATAAAGAAAGACGCTATGCAAAGCGTCTTTTTTTGTTTAAAAAAACCTTGATTCACAAATTTGTGAACCAAGGTCAAGATTAATAAACTCGAATCTAAAACCCCGACGGTTACAGATCAAGAATCGCCAGAAGTCTCCGAGGTAGAGCGTCTTTGCTCGATTCATAGTTGCACCCCGCGCTCACGAGCATATCACGATATTCCGACGAACTCGATATGGCAATCATCGGGCCCGCAAACGTACGCCTGAACTTCCGCACAAGAGGCAGAGTGTTTATTGAATCACCCGGCACACAGGCATCCATGACAATAGCGTCAATGTCGGGATTAGCAATAAACTTCTCTTCAGCTTCCTCAATAGAAAGAGCGCCGATAAGTACAAACTTACCACCAAGATCGCGATGCCATCTGTGCTGCATAAGCTGACTGTCTTCGACAATTAAAACTTTTTTATTCATTCGCTGTCCTCCTTTTATTTTATAACCTGTCCTGTATTTTAAGGACTGGGTGATTGTAACCGTTCTCAAATCTGAATGATTTTGCCCCGGCCGGAAAATACCCTTCTGCAAAAGGTTGTTTCCGGCAGAGACAAGATATTTTTTAAGATACTGAATGTATAAAATTATCATAATAATAAAACTGCGTCAATAAAGGCAAAAAAGGCAGAAAAAAAGCCACGATAGCCAAAGATGTCGATGAAGGCGTCTTTTTTGTTTAAAAAAATCATGATAAAAAAACCTTGATTCGCAAAAAATGCAAACCAAGGTCTAGATAGCCAGCGCAGAAATACTTACGACATTCCGCCGGCAATAACAGAATAAGAAGCGGCCACTGGCGGCAGGCCATGATTGAAATCATTTTCATGGAGATAATGAAAATCACTCGTCCATGTTTTCGCGATACTATGCCAACGCAAACAACGAACCAACTCATCGCCAGACACATCACTAATATATATTGTGCCCAAAAATAATATGTCGTATTTTTTCCAGGACTCTGGAATTAATTCCTGATGCGCCAATAAATAATCAAGCACATTGGCATTGATAAATTTATTAAGAACTTCTGCCTGAATAATTTGTTTCAGCGTCAAACCGCTCTCCTCTCTCAAATAATCAAGGGAAATTTTATCGGCATTAAACTGGAATAAACCGTCCTTTTTATGACTCTTAACCGCCGAGCAATAATTAGATGGCAAAAATGGAGCAGTATCGCAATCAATTAAATGACTTACACCAACGATAGAAGCCTTGCCCCGCAAAACATCTTTCAAGCGATGCAAATCGGCTAGTTGTTGCAGGGCCGTAATATCCTCCGAGCTAAACCCGGCCGCTTCGAGAGCATAGCCTAATTGGCTCATGACATGAATTGATAATCTTTCTAACATCAGTCCTCCTCTTTTATTTTTATAAGCTATTCCATATTTTTAGGATTAGCAATTATAACCGTTCTCAAATCTGAATGATTTTGCCCCGGCCGGAAAATACCCTTCTGCAAAAGGTTGTTTCCGGCAGAGACAAGATATTTTTTAAGATACTGAATGTATAAAATTATCATAATAATA
>CAIZYV010000073.1 GCA_903937325.1 Candidatus Falkowiibacteriota bacterium
GCGGCTGTCTCTGTGATGATTTATCTAACCTACAATAGCGATGGGCTTTTTTATCATCGTGCCAGTGGTGGCATAGGTGCTTGGTTGCTTCTTTCCCTGCCTTATTTTTGGTTGATTTTTTTGGCTTTATTTATTTGGCTTTTATATTTCAATTTAAAACACATAAAAGGTGGCTACCGCTATCCAGTTTTTTTAATTGTAACAGCATCAATTATTGCTAGTGTTATTTTTGGCTTAATTTTATATGCTCTTGGTTTTGGAGAAAAAATAGACGGTGAGATGGGTCGTAAAGCGCCTATGTATGATCGAGTTTTTAATCCCAATATAGATTTATGGTCGCGACCGGAGGACGGCCGCTTGGCCGGTTTAGTAATTTCTGTAGTTGATGAAGAACACTTTGTCCTTGCGGATAGACAGAGGGGTAAATGGAATATATCTCATGAAGAAAGTGAGGAAAATGAGGATGAAGAAAATCGTACTAACCAAGAAGAAGATGAGAGGCTAATTATTGTGGGTCAGCCTGTCCATGTTGTTGGTCGAGTGGGCGGGCCTCAGGAATTTATAGCAGAAAAAATATTAATAATGAAACCGGGTAGAGAATTTTTTAAACGTTTAAACGATGACCTTCTGCCTCCACCTCCTTTTCCGGGACCCGGTCAATCTCCACATGGCTGCCTTCAGGGATCTCAATCTAATTTTGTTAATATTCTCGATAAATACCCTGAATTTAAACAAGCCTTTTTAGAAGATTTATCTGCCAATAAGGAGATGATTAAAGCTATTAGCGCTGAAGATCCAGAGTTTTTCCTTTCTTTGCAGGCTCTAGGTTTTGATCCGGTTTTTCTGCAATCTTTGAGTAAATAAACTTTTTTTATTGGGCCCGGGCTCTCAACTCGGGCCTTTTTATTTTGTGAAAAGAA
Organism: Candidatus Falkowiibacteriota bacterium; assembly: GCA_903937325.1. Classification (GTDB taxonomy): domain Bacteria; phylum Patescibacteriota; class Patescibacteriia; order Patescibacteriales; family UBA12465. Next base: position 921 of record CAIZYV010000073.1, read on the forward strand.
AATTTCTGTTTGTGCGTATTAATAAGAGAAGTTTAATTAAATTTATATGCAAAATAGTCAAACTATCAATAGCGCCGGCCTGCTTTTAAAAAAAACATCTTGGCGACGTTTGTTTCGCTCTAAGTGGTTTTATTTTTTTAGCTTGTTATTATTGTTAGGCGCTTTTTATTATTATCGCCAGGCTGGCGGATCGAGCGCAGAAACGCGTTATATTTTGAGTGCGGTCGCAAAGGGGACCGTCACTAATGTAATTTCTGGTACCGGACAAGTATCTGCTTCTAATCAAATAGATATTATACCAGCGGCATCAGGCGATATTTTGGAGCTTAATGTTGCTGCTGGCCAAAAAGTTATTGCTGGCGAAGTAATTGCTAAGCTAGACGATACAGATGCGCAGTCGCAAGTTAGGCAAGCGAAAAATTCATTAGCATCTGCTCAGGCTAGTTTAGCCTCTAAATTAGCCGGTCCTAGTGCTGAGGAAATTATCGTTTCAAAAAAATCAATTGAATCTTCTCGGATGTCTTATGACAATACCGTTAATAATCTTGTTTATACCAAGCAGGCTAATGCTGATAGCCTAGAAAAGGCAAAGTTACAAGTAGAGAATTCTAATATTAGTCTTGCTAACGCTCAAAGGACTTATGATAATGCTATTTCATCTTCTGGCATATCTTCTGATTCTGATAGTAATAGTTTAGATAAAGCTTATAGTGATACAAAAAATACTCTTACTTCTGCTCAGATTTCTCTCCGATCAGCCCTGGTTAACGCCGATAATATTTTGGAGAAGAATAATTATAATAATTCCGGGCATAATTATAAAAATTATTTAGGTGTCCGTAATGCTCAATCAATCAATACGGCTGATAATGCTTATAATGTCGCTCGTGGCAGCTTTCTTAGTCTTGTGACAGATTATTCGGCTGCAGAAAATTCTTGGAATAATGAGAAAATAGAAAATTTATTGGTTAAGACTCAAGAGACGGCTAGCCTGATGCGTTCTTTGGCGACAGCTATTTCCGATCTTTTACTTAATTCAATTACTTCGGCTGATTTCAACCAATCGACGCTTGATTCTTATAAGCAGACATCTTCTTCTCAAGAAACGACGATGATTTCTTTACTTAATTCTTTGCAATCAATGCAGCAGTCTTTAGTAAATGCAAAATTAAATTCTTCTTCATCAGATATTTCCGTCAATGCTAGCGTCGCCAATGCTAAAGCTTCCTTGGAATCAGCAAAAAATAATCTTATATCGGCTGACAACGCTTTAAAGCAGGCAGAAATAGATAATCAAAAGAGCCTTGATTCGGCTAATAATGAAATTGCTGCTAAAAAAAATTCCTATGAAAGCGCTCAAGCACAATTAGATTTAAAAGTCGCTAAGCCGCGTTCTGTCGAACTAACTTCTTATTATTTACAAATTGCGACAGCGGAAGTTAATTATCAAGAGACTCTGGATAATTTAGAGGAAACAGAGATTAAAGCACCGATTGATGGTATTATTGCTCAAGTTAATAAAAAAGCGGGAGACAGTGTTCGGGACAGCGATTCCGGCGACACCTTGGCAACAATCATCACTGAAGAGAAGTTGGCTGTTATTTCTTTAAACGAAGTTGATGTTGCTCGCGTTGCCGTAGGTCAAAAAGCGATTTTATCTTTCAGTGCTTTAGAAGATTTAGAAATGACCGGCACTGTCGTTGAGATAGAAAGTATCGGAACTGTTAGTCAGGGAGTAGTAAGTTATGAAGTAAAAATAGTTTTGGATTCTCAGGATGAAAGGATTAAGCCGCAAATGACCGTTTCCGCCGATATTATAGTGGAAAAAAGCATTGATGTTTTAAATATCCCTAACGCTGCCGTTAAAAATGACGAGAATGGTGATGCTTATGTTGAAGTTTTAGATTTTAAAGGTGAACTCGATCCTAGCGGAGTATCTTCTACTAAGGAGCCTGTGGTATTCTATGTCGAAACCGGCTTATCCGATGATACTAATACGGAAATAAAAAGTGGCTTAGATGAAGGGGCGCTTGTCGTGGTTAAAATAACTATTGCTTCTAATTCTTCCTCTACAACTGCAAAATCTAGTGCCACTAGCCTCTTGGGCGGTAGCGGCATGGGCGGGATGCGTTCCGCTGGCGGACCGCCAGGGATGTAATCTTATGAAAAAAAATAACGCTGAAGTAGCCATCGCTTGTCATAATATAAATAAGATTTATCAAACTGGTGATATTTTTACTCAGGTTCTTTATAATATTTCTTTTGAGATAAAGAGAGGTGAATTTGTAGCTATTACTGGTCCGTCTGGCTCGGGAAAATCAACCATTATGCATATTATCGGCGCCTTAGATTCGCCGAGTAGCGGTTCATATTATCTTGATGGTCAGGATGTTTCTCAATTATCCGATGATGAATTAGCCGATATTAGGAAAAATAAAATTGGCTTTGTTTTCCAGTCCTTTAATTTATTAAAAAGAACAACTGTCTTACGGAATGTCATGTTGCCACTGGTATATGCCGAGGCGCCGGTCGAAAATAGATTGGCCTTAGCCTCCAAAGCTTTGTTAGCGGCTGGTTTAGAGGAAGATCGCTGGGCACATCTTTCTAATCAACTTTCTGGCGGGCAAATGCAAAGGGTAGCCATTGCTCGCGCTTTAGTTAATAACCCAGCTATTATTTTAGCTGATGAACCGACTGGTAATTTGGATACGAAGACTGGAGAGATAGTTCTAGATACTTTTCGCCGGCTTAATAAAGAAGAAGGGCACACGATCATTCTAATTACTCATGAAGCTGATGTTGCTAAACATGCTGATCGAATAATATATATAAAAGATGGCCATCTGGTTGAATAATTAAAATTTATGATGTTCAAAGATCTATATCAGGAAACAATGGCGGCCATAACGGCTAATAAGGCTCGTTCGGGTCTTACTATTTTAGGTATTGTTATTGGTATTGCTTCGGTGATTGCGCTTATCGCCGTTGGCCAGGGAACTCAAGATTCAATTAAGACGAGCATCCAGTCAATTGGTTCTAATCTTATTATGGTTATGCCTGGCGCACAAAGGTCAGGAGGTGTAAGTGGTGGCATGGGCAGCGCTCAATCATTAACTCTGGATGACGCCAAGGCGATTGGTCAAGAAATAGATGGTGTTAAAGCGGTTGCCCCGGAAATATCTAAACGATATCAAGTTATCTTCGGCAGCAGTAATACTAATACTTCTATAGTTGGAACAAGTATTAGTTATCAGGAAATACGCAGTCTCGAAATAGATACAGGTGTTTTTTTAAGCGCGGAAGATGTGAGTGCGATGAGAAAGGTCGCGGTTATCGGTTCGACTACGCGCGACGATCTTTTCGGTGCAGGTTTTGATCCGGTAGGTAAGACTATTAAAGTAAATAATATTAATTTTAAAGTCGTCGGAGTGACTAAATCTAAAGGGGGAAGTGGTTCTAATACTCAGGATGATCAAATTATTATTCCTTATACTGTTGCTCAAAAATATTTTACTAATAATCAATACGTCGGCACTATCAGTATTTCTGCTGAGAGCGAGGAAATGATTGATACTGTGCAAGAACAGGTAAGCGCTTTGTTGTTAGAGCGCCATGATAAAACTGAGGAAACAACTGATTTTCGAATTATGAATCAAGCGGACATTGTCTCGGCGGCTTCGTCAATTACAGAAACACTTACTATGTTATTAGCAGCGATTGCCGGTATATCTCTTATTGTCGGCGGTATTGGCATTATGAATATGATGCTTACTAACGTGACAGAGCGGACCAGAGAAATCGGTTTGCGTAAGGCGATTGGTGCTAAAAGAAATGATATCAGCAATCAATTTTTAGCTGAATCTATTTCTCTGACTTTTTTGGGAGGCTTTATCGGTATTATCTTGGGCTGGGCAATTGCCTGGGGCATAGCTCAGTTTGCTTCTTTAAATACTAGTGTTTCCTGGTCTTCAATTTTACTTGCCTTCGGAGTTTCTGCCGGTATCGGCATAGTATTCGGTTATTATCCTGCCAGGCGAGCTTCCCGGCTTAATCCGATTGATGCTTTGCGTTATGAATAATTATTAATTATTTGAAAAATATGTTAAACAAAAAACAATTGCCCTTTATCGTCGCGGCTGCTCTTATTTTACTCGTTACTTCATTTTATTTTGGTCGGATTTCAGGAGATGGGAAATCGACTGTACCAAACTTTAATAACGGCATGGAAAGAGATATGTTGAGAGCTTCTAGTAAGGGGCAAAACAGTGCCACTCGTCGGACTGTCGCTAATATGATTAGCGGGGAAATAATTAGTCGAGACGATAAAAGCCTGACAATCGAATTATCTGATGGTGGTTCCAGAATACTTTATTTCTCCGATGCCACTGTTGTCGGGAAGACAGTTACCACCAGTAGTAGCGTTCTTGCCGTTGGTCAAATGGTGACGGCGAATGGGGAAACAGGAAGCGACGGTAGTTTAGTAGCTCAGAATATTCAAATTCGAGATGAACAATCATTGCCTATTTTTCCTGACGGTGGGCCAGCAGATGGCAGCGGACAGGGTAGTGGACGTGGCCAAGTTCAGTCTCTTCAATAAATTTGTTATCATTATTTAAATAGCGACCTGATTAAAATTCGGGTCGCTTTTCTTGTTGCTTATGTTATAATAAGGATAAGTATAATTAATAATTCTATGAAAAAAAATGATTTATTTTTATTAATCACCAGTCTTTTAGTTCCTTTATTGGCTGGGTTTATCGGCTCTCTTTTTACTGTTACCGGCCCTGGCACCTGGTACGCCTCGTTGACTAAGCCTTTTTTCAACCCGCCCGATTGGTTATTTGCTCCGGCCTGGACGCTTCTTTTTATTCTGATGGGAGTCGCTCTTTTTCTTATCTGTCGCCGAGGCCGGAGAGAGGAAGAGGTTATATCTAGTTTAAAGCTATTTTTTATACAGCTAAGTTTTAATATTATCTGGTCGTATTTCTTTTTTACCTTACAAAATCCGCGTTTAGCTTTTTTTGAAATTATTGCTTTATGGTTAGCTATTGTGGCGAATATTCTTGCCTTTCGTAAAATTGATCGCCGAGCAGCCTATCTTCTTTTTTCTTATTTACTTTGGGTTTCTTTCGCCGCTTGTTTAAATTATAGTATTTGGCGTCTTAATTAATATGCCGATTGATCACAAAAATATTCGCGTTTTAGCTTTAGCTTTGATTAAAGATCATGGCCGATTTTTAGCTTGCGCTGGTTTTAATAAGTTGAATAAAAAGAGACATTTCCGACTTTTAGGCGGCGGTGTTGAATTTGGTGAGAGTGGTATTCAAGCCCTGCGCAGAGAAATAAAAGAAGAGTTGGGGCTTAGCATCTTTGCATCCAAACTTATTAGTATCGAAGAAAACCGTTTTGTGTTTAACGGTTTACCTGGGCATGAAATTGTTTTTTTGTATCAAACATCTTTTCGATCTAAAAGTGCTTATAGTCGCGATTTTTTTCCCATTCTTGATTCTGGCGGAGATTTTCAGGCAGAATGGTTTCGGCGTGCAGATTTGAAAAAGTGCCACTTATATCCGCGTTCAGCGGAAAAATATATCTAAAATTTTATGATTGATTTAAAATATTTATTTTCTCCTCATTCGCTTGCCGTTGTTGGCGCTTCTACTAAAGAGCATAGTGTCGGCCGCTCTGTTTTAGATAATCTCCGTCTTTTTGGTTTTAAGGGCCCCTTATTTCCTGTTAATCCAAAGACGGATAATATTGATGGTTTGAAATGCTATCCTAATTTAAGCGCTATCGGTCAGAAAATTGATTTAGCTATTATTATCGTGCCGGCTTTGTCGGTTGCAACTGTTTTGCGTGAAGCCGGTATTTTGGGTATCCGGGCGGCGATTATTATTTCGGCCGGTTTTAAAGATGCTGGACGTAATGATTTGGAAAGGGAAATTAACCTTATCGCCAAACAGTATCATATCGCCGTTTTAGGCCCGAATTGTTTGGGTATGATTATACCGAGTTTGAAATTGAATGCTAGTTTCACTACTCTTATGCCTAAGCCGGGTGCATTGGCTGTTTTATCTCAAAGTGGCGCTTTGGGAACTTCCATTCTTGATAATGACAATCATCTTCATCTTGGCTTTTCATTGTTTGCGAGTGTTGGCAACAAAGCTGTTTTAGATGAAGCGGATTTTTTGCAATATTTACGTGCTGATAAGTCCACAGAGGTAATTGGTATTTATGCAGAGAATTTGGCCCGACCTCGTAAGCTGGCTCCTTTAATTAAAAAATTGAGCTGCGGCGCAAATCCTAAACCTGTTGTTGTTTTAAAATCTGGGCGTACTTTGGCTGGTGCTAGTGCTAGTTCTTCCCACACAGGTGCTATTGCTGGCAACGATGCAGTTTATGAAGCTTTTTTAAAACAGAGTGGTGCGATTCGCGCCCGTAATACAACAGAATTTTTTGATTATCTTCAGATATTTAGTAAAAACAAGTTGCAGACTAGCGATCGTTTAGCCATTATTACTAATGCTGGCGGTCCAGGGGTGTTAGCAATTGATACTGCCTCAGAATCATCTTTAAGTCTAGCTAAGTTATCGCTTAAGACTAAGGCTTCTTTATCGGCGATTTTACCGCCGGCCGCCTCTAAACATAATCCAATTGATATTTTGGGCGATGCTAGTCCGGAGCGTTTTCGCGATGTTTTGGAGATTGTGGCGGCGGATAGAGGGGTTCATTCTATTTTAATTTTGTTGACGCCGCAGTCGATGACTAGAGTTGATGAGGTCGCCGAGTTTATTATTGACTGGCGCCGACGTTCATCTAAGTCCCTAGCTGTCTGTTTTATGGGCGCAAGCTTAGTTAGTGCTGCCGTCGATCATCTGCGCTTAAATAAAGTGGCAACTTTTGACTATCCTGAAAATGCTGTTAAAGCTTTAGGCGCTTTAGCCAGTTTTTCTGTAAATCGCAGTGCTATTTTAAAAAGATCAAAAGCACCAGCGCCTAAGCTAGCTAAATCAGCTTTTGCTAAAGTAGACAAAATTTTTGACCAGGCCAGAAAAGAAGACTCGCTGGAATTACCGGAGTTCAAAGCTTTGCCTGTTTTTGAGGCTTATGGTTTGCCCGTGCCCGATTTCTTATTGATTAGGAATGAGCGTGAAGCAAAAAAAGCCAGTAAACACTTTTCTGATGCAGTTGCCTTGAAAATTGCTTCTGTCGATATTTTGCATAAAAGTGAAATGAGTGGGATTTCTTTAGATATTCTGCCGAAAAATATCCCCGATGCTTATAGTCATTTATTAGCTAGAGTAAAACATCGACAAGCTGATGCTCGTATCGAAGGAGTGTTAGTGGCGCCGATGGCGGAGCCGGGCTTAGCAGAAATGATTATTGGCGCGGTTAAAGATCCAAATCTAGGTCATGCTTTAATGATTGGTTGGGGAGGAATTTATACAGAAATTATTCGGGATGCCGCTTTTGGTTTAAGTCCCTTAAGTCGCGACAGAATAAACAGCATGATTGATTCTTTGAAGATAAGCAAGATATTGGCTGGCGCTCGCGGCGCTAAAACGGCTGACCGAGAAAGTTTAGTTGATATTATGTTGCGCTTAGATGCTTTATTGCGCGATTTTCCTGATATCAAAGAAATTGATCTTAACCCAGTAATTATCAGAGAAAAAGGGGCTTTAGTTTTAGACGCCCGTATTCTTTTGTCCTAATTTTTTGCGAGAGCAATAAAAATTCTAATAAAAGAGCTATCCGACCGGATAGCTCTTTTATGAAACTAATGTTTTTTTATAATTTTTTGCTTCTTAAGCGCAGAGAGTTTAAGACTACCGATACGCTACTAAAAGCCATGGCAGCGCCAGCAAAAGCAGGGTTAAGAGTTAAGCCGAATAAGGGATATAAAGCTCCGGCGGCTAATGGTATACCGACCAAATTATAAATAGAAGCCCAAAAAAGATTTTCTTTAACGGTGCGAAAAGTTAGCCTAGCTAAATGTATGGCTTTGGCCGCTTTGCTTAAATCTCCTTTCATTAAAACAATGCCGGCAGTGGCCATAGCGACATCTGTTCCTGTCGCCATTGCTAGTCCACTGTCTGCTTGTGCTAGAGCGGGGGCATCGTTTATTCCATCTCCGAGCATAGCGACTTTGTGTCCTTGTTTTTGCAATTCTTCGATTATGCCGGCTTTATCCGCTGGTAAAACATCTGCTCGCACATCTTCAATGCCAGCTTGTTTGGCAATTTTAGTGGCCGCAGCGTAATGATCGCCAGTGAGCATGATGATTTTTAATCCTTGTTTTTTCAAATCATTAATAGCCGCTGCCGCTTCCGGCTTAATCTCATCACTGCAAGCAATTCGTCCACTGATTTTATTATCGATTATTATATCAATGAGGGTATCGCCTTGATAGCGTTTTTCTTTTAACCAAATATCATTTTCTTCGCTGCTTTTTTTGATTGTAATTTTTTTTCCATCTATCTCGGCACTGACGCCGCTGCCGCTTTCTGCTTGGAAATTATCAATTTTTCTGCTTTGAAAATTTAATTTTTTGTCGACGGCGGCATCGATGATTGCTTTAGCGATTGGATGTTCGGAGAATTTCTCCACGGCCGCGACTATTGATAAAAGTTCGTCTTCGTTTATTTTATCGTCTAAGACTTTTATTGCGCTAACTTTTATTTTTCCGCTGCTGATAGTGCCAGTTTTATCCATTACTACCGTGTCTATTTGTCGGAGTTTTTCTAGGGCTTCGGCGTTTTTTATAAAGATGCCGTTTTTAGCGCCGCGGCCAATGGCCACCATTAAAGCCGTTGGTGTCGCTAAGCCGAGGGCACAGGGGCAGGCAATAACTAGAACGCCGATGAGAGAAGAGATAGCAGCACTTAATGCCTGGTTGTAACCGATGCTTGGAATGCCAAAAAATAACCAACTCAGAGCGGAGATAAAAGCAATAGCAAGAACTATCGGTACAAAAACAGCTGCAATTTTATCGGTTAGATTCTGGATGGGTGCGCGGCTGTTTTGTGCTTTTTTTACCATCTCAATAATCTTTGCCAGAACTGTGTCGGAACCGATTTTTTCTGCACGTATAATTATTGATCCTTGACGGTTGATTGTGCCAGCAATGATCGCGTCACCTATGTTTTTTTCGGCTGGCATCGCTTCGCCGCTAATCATTGATTCGTCGATACTAGAGGAACCGCTAATGACGAGTCCGTCAATTGGTATTTTCATCCCAGGCTTTATTATTAAACGGTCGCCTATTTTGATTTTATCTATTGATATTTCCTCTTCTCCATCGTTGGTCTGTCGATAAGCGCGATCGGGTTGTAGGGATATAAGGGCGCGAATAGCGGCACCACTACGCCGCTTGGCTTTTTTTTCTAAATATTTTCCCAACAAAACAAAGCCGATAACGACGATAGTAGCATCAAAATAATAATGACCAGATAAACTGAAACGCGAGCCTATATTTGGAAAAAGAAAAAGGGTGAGACTATAAAAATAAGCACCGGCCGTTCCTAGTCCGATGAGCGTATCCATATTAGCGTTGCCGTAGTGGAAGAAGCGACCAAGTGCTGTGAGAAAATGCCGCCCTGGTCCAAAAATTATTACACTGGCGCTGACGAGCATAAAAATATTCATTGCCGCCATCGGCAAGGGCAGGGAGGGCAAAAAATTAAAATTATTCGCCGCTATATCATAAATCATAACCAAGAAGACAAAGATTGTTATTGGTACAGTGAAAAAAAATCCGTCTTCACCAACTTTGTCTTCTTCTTTGTTCTCTTCTATTTTTTTTATATTCTCGCTTATGTTATCTAAAGAGTAACCAAATTTTTTTAATTCTTTATTTATAGTGCTTAGCGAGGTAATAGCCGAATCAAATTCTATTTCCGCTTCTTCGCTGGCATAATTTATATTGGTTTTTTTTATACCTGGTAGTTTTGCCAATTTTGTTTTTATTATTTGTGAACAGCTTGCGCAATGCATGCCATGCACAGAATAGTTATTACTGTGCATATGTTTTAAATTTTATACCAGTCTTTACGCCAACTTTGCAGTTGTTCCAGGCTTGTTGATAAAAATAAGGAAACGGCGTCGGCGTTATCTAATATAGCAGATCGGCTCGATTTTAATTTTACTTCGGTTGTCATTTGCAGCCCGGTTTGATGGTGAGCTATTAAAGCGTTGAGAAAACGCAAATCGGAAGTATCATCTGCTTGTCCTAAGTTAACGACTTTTGGCGAAGATACTTGGCGTGTGTCGCCGTACCAATCTTTTTTAAATCGATATAATCCAGCTATTGCTGTCGGTTCATTAGCGATAATTTCAGTGGCCAGATTTTTAATTTCTTGATGCTGTCCATTTACTAAAGCCTGTTCGGCTAACTTGATGGCACCGAGATGGTGGCTGATCATAGCGTTTAAATAGCGTCTATCTAGAAAGAAATCAGCTTCGCCGAGGTCCATTTTTGATTTATTATACATTTGCTCCGTATAATCGCTAGTTGTCGAATAGCCGATGCCAATGCCTATCATAAGAGTGATAGCAGCGAGACCGATACTTAAATATATAGAAATTTTTTTCATATTTTTTAATTATTTACAGCCGTTTATATTACAAACGGGCAATTTATTTTCTTCTGTTGTTGATCGTAGATCCGTATTACTGGCGTCTTCACTACTTCCTTTTTCTTTTTCTGAAATGATATTGATGACGCCGTTATACATACCCATCGAACAACTGAATTTAATTTTTCCATTTGCCGGAGCCATAAATTCAATAATATTTTCCCCCTTTTTCAGTTGTTGATTTATTTTTAAAGAGGGGACGATTAAGCTGCTGGCGCAAGAATAGGGAGAAGTGCTGTTTATAATCCAGCGCACTGGTCGGTTAGCTTCAATTTGAAAATTATTAGGACTATAACCGCTATTGTTTTGTGTCATCTTAATAATTTGAACTTCACTTACCTGGCTGCTTGTAGTCTTATTTATTGCTTGCGACTCTGTGTGTAAAAGCAAAACTTTATAAGCATTATTAAAGTTAAAGAGGCCGAAGATAATGATAATCGCACCAGATATTTTTAAGAATAAGCTGTAATTTTTACCTTTTATCATCGCCACTAATCCGCCTAAGCCGATTAAGCCGATACTGGTGCCGATGGCAAAAACAGCCATAGTTATACCGCCACTTAAAAAGTTGCCGCTGCTAAGAGCATAAAGTTGTATTGATTGAGTAAAGCCGCAAGGTAGAAAAAAAGATAAGGCGCCGGCAGCAATCGCGCCGGCTGGGTGAAAACGTTTATTTTTATTGTGCCCGGGAATAATTTTTGCGATATGTTTTGGTAGGCTGAAACTGAATTTTCTGAGAATGGGGAAGACGTCGATAATTTGTAGTCCTAATAAAATAATAAAAATTCCAATAAACAGTGTTAACCAGGCGCTAGCGACAGAAGATATTTTTAAAATTGAACCAAGGCCGCCAAGCAAGCCTCCGAAAAGAAAAAAGCCAGCAACCCGACCGATGTTAAAATATAAATGTGGTAGAAATTTACGGGCGCGTGAAGCTTCGGGGTGTCTTTTTGCATAATCAGTCGCTAGTGCCAAGACTATACCGCCGACTAGAGCCATGCAAGTAGATAATCCGGCAATAAGGCCGATTATCCAGATTCCTCCCCAACTTAAAGTGTTTGCATTAAATCCTTCTGAGTTTTGCGGCCAGACGCCATAGTTAAGAGCGAGAGAGACGATGATTGCCGCTACTAAAGCAATGACAAGATCGCGCCATTTATTTTTGTCTGTTTGTTTAGCTTTAGTATCTCCTTCTAAATCATAACCCAGAGATTGGAGTTCTCGTTTGATTATTTCTTTATTTGGCTCTATACCTTCGTAATCTATTTCCGCTTGGCCGCGTCGATGGCTAACATTTACCGCTTTGATGCCGGGCAGGGCAGAGAGTTTTTCTTCGCTTAATATTTCGCAGGCTTTGCAATGTAATCCACTTATTTTTATTATCTGCTTGGGCATATATAAAATTTAGCCTAAGATATGTCGGCGCCCCATTATCGCGACGCCCCATATTTTCAGGCTCTCTATTTATTGGCTAATTTATTTACTTTAAGGATTTCCTCAGTCATGCGTTTTTGGATTTTTTCGTTGTTTGAGGACATGGCGTGCTTGAAGCAGGTATTAAGATGATTATCTAGGAGCATTTGGTGAGCCGATTTAAGCAGACCGACAGCGGCAAGATTTTGTTGCATTATATCAATGCAATATTTTTCTGTTTCTACCATTTCGATAAGCTTATCACTTAAGCTGCGCACTTTTTTAAAATTGATAAGAATTTTTTGTTTTTCTTTGGTCATATTATTATATTTTAATACCTGGGGGGCAGGTGTTTGAATTGTATCATTTTCTTTTTTAAAAGACAAGAAGCCCTTCGCTTGGGTGGGCTGCTTGCACATTTTTCCTTATTTACTACTTGACGAGATATTAGTTTATTGATAAACTATATTTTCATGTTTAACTAATATGAAGCAGATAATCTATAATCAAATAGAAGAACATCGCCTGGCTGGCTGGCTCGTCTTTAGTGCTATGCGGCTTGAAGCTTTAGCTGATCGTTTTATGTTGAAGCCTTTGGGTTTGAGCACGGCCAGTTTTCGTATCCTTATGATCTTAGATTCTCTAGGGCCGCAGGCACCTTCGGAAATTATAGATCTTCTCGGTAGCAGTAAATCTAATCTGGCTCAACGGCTTAGCCTTTTAAGCCGCCATTCTTTTATCGAGCTCTCTCATAAGACTGGTGAAGATAAGCGTCGAGCTTCTGCTCGCATTACCCCATTGGGACTGCAACGCTTACAAAGTGCCAGAAAAATGTTTAAAAAACATAATTTACATATTGAAAATTATTTTAGCGCTAAAGAAATGCAAGATTTTCTGCGTTTGACTCGCAAGCTTAACGAAGGCTTGGATAAATGTGAAATCAGCATTAAAAAATATTATGAAGAAAATAAATCTTAAACTATCTTTCCTGCTTCTGTCGTTGACTATTTTATTGTCGGCCTGCGGCAAATCAGCAGAAGTACCCTCAGTTGTTACCCCAGCTGTTTCCGTTCAGGCTCGGAGTGTCGCCGATAGCCGGGAAATAAAACAAGAATTAGAATATCCGGCAATCGTGGCGGCTTCTACTGAGGCAAAATTAATTGCTAAAAGTTCTGGTACTCTGTCTGGCGCTGATTTTACTGTTGGGCAAACGGTTAGCGTTGGTCAGAGTCTAGCTAAAATAGATGAGATTGGTTCTGCTGGTTTTAACGCCGGCGGTGTTAATAGTAACCAGGTAAAACAGGCTATTATTGCGACTGAGCAGGCACAAGCCTCTTATCTTTTGGCGCGGTCAAATTACGATAATATGCTGGTTTCTTCGGCTAAGGATCTCCGCCAGGCGGAGATTGCCCGCGATCAAGCGGCCAAAGGTCAAAGTAATTTTGATATAAGCGCCAGTGAGAGTTTAAAAAGTGCGGAGTTAGCTTATGAGACTGCAAAAATAGCCGCCGAACAGGCGCGTTTAACTATGGTTAATCGAGAAAAGCAATTGACTCAGAGTGTTGGTGATTCTCGGGATAATGCCGATTTAGCCGCTTCTACTGCTGCTAATACAGTTAGCAGTGTTTTAACGGGAATTAATAATTTAGCTGGTTTTGATAATAATAATGTTATCAGTATTTCTTATCGTGCTAATCTCGGCGCACTGGAATCTTCTTCTTATAACCAATCTGACAATGCCTATCAAGCCGCTAAAGATCATTATGATCAATATTTAAAACAAAGCTTCAGTGATGTCGATGTCCGTATTCAGTCGGTGCTTGCTATGGTCGAAAAAACCAAACTTTTAGCCGACGCCGCTAAATATCTTTTTGATAAGAGTATTCCTTCATCTAATCTGCCACAATCTTCTGCGGTTGGTGTGTCTTTGACTGGTTTGCAATCAGCCGCCTCCGGCTATCAGGCACAACTTAATGCTCTTTTGGCGCAGGTCCACGGTGCTGAGCAAGCTTTAGCTAACGTCGCTTTAAATAATGACGGTACCTCGGATACCTTGAAGCAATCTTATGAACTGGCGAAGAAGCAGGAAGCGAGTGCTGCTCAAAACCTAAATAATCTCAAAGCAGGCAATAACAGCCAGCAGGATCAGGCTGGCTTTGGTGTTAATCTGGCGCAGAATCAATATGAAAATTTGCAAGTAAAAATTAATTCTCAGATTTTTGCCGCGAAGATGCAGGCGGATACGGCACAGTTGCAGTATAATAACGCCTCTTTATCTTTGCAGAGTCTTTATGATATTCATTCTTTAGTTTCGCCGATTGCTGGCGTTGTCACGCAAAAATTGGCGTCTAATGGTGATACTGTTAGCGCCGGTCAGATTGTTGCAATTGTCAGTCAGACTGATAGTTTGAAGATAAAATTTTTTGTAGAAGCGGAATATATATTGGATATGAAATTAGGCAAGAGTGTCCAGGTGCTCAGTGCCGAAGGCAAGAGTTATAACGGCTTGATATCTTCGGTATCCGCCCAAGCAGATAATGCCACTAAGCGCTTTCAGATAGAAGTACAGTTGGATGGTGAAGAAAAGCCGCTATTAGGTACAGTTGTTAATGTTAAAATATCTTTATCTAAAAGCGTCGATATCGGTGCCGGTAGCGTTATCGTCCCTTTATCATCTATTGAAATAGGTCAGAACGGTAATTATCTTTTTTTGGCGGAAAATAATATAGCTAAGAAAGTGCCAGTGGAACTGCAAAATGTTTTAGGTGAAATGGCTCAGGTTAAATTTCAGGCTGCTGATGAAGCTTTAATTATTATCGGCGGCAATAAATTTTTACACGACGGAGACAGCGTTGAAATTACTAAGTAATAATATGGAAATAAATTTACATAAACCGCAGGAGGCTGGGCTAGAAGATTCGAACAACTCTTCAAAAAGCTCTGATCATCTTTATTTGGAAAAATTAACTTTTAACCCAGAATTGCGTAAAAGCTTTTTGAATTTTTTTATTGTTAATTTCCGTGTTGTTGTATTAATGATTATTTTATTAACTGCCTGGGGTCTTTATTCTTTTGCTTCTTTGCCGCGTGAGTCCAGCCCGGAGGTGAAAATTCCTATTGCGGTCGTCATGACTATTTATCCGGGCGCCTCACCATCTGACGTTGAAGAGCTTGTCACTAAGAAGATAGAAACACAGATATCTGGGATTAAAGATGTTGATAAAATTACTTCTCAATCGTCTAATTCGATTTCTGCGATTACGGTTGAATTTTCGGCCAAAGCAGATCTGGAGGGTTCTTTGCGTAAATTACGTGATGAAATTAATAATTTAAAAGGCTCTTTGCCCGATGATGTTTCTGACCCCGTAGTTAAGGAAATTTCTTTTGATGATACGCCAATTCTAACTATTTCTTTAGCGGCGCCTTATGATGGTTTTACTCTGCGTAATTTTGGGGAAGACGTGCGCGATGAATTAGAAAAAATATCTGGTGCTCGTGAAGTCAGAATTTCTGGTGGTGATGAGGTAGAATTAGAAATTGCTTATGATCCTCAAAAACTTGCCTTTTTTAATTTATCAGCCGATTCGGCTAATCAGTTAGTTGCTGCGGCTAATTTGGCTATTCCGGCTGGAACTTTTAAGGGCCGAGAGTATTCTTATCCAGTCAGGGTTGATGGGCGCTTTTTTACGGCTGAGAAGCTGGCTAATACCCCTTTGTTTCATACTGGAGAAGGTGCTATTGTTTTCCTTAAAGATATCGCTTCTGTCAAAGAGGTGGCAATAGACAAAACAGTTTATTCTCGTTTGTCTACTCGTGAGAATGGTTCTAAAAATGATATTACTTTGCAAATAATTAAAAAAACTGGAGGATCAATTATCGATACTTCGAAACAAGCTAAAGAGATTCTTGATCGAATGACCGGCGCTATGCCGGATGCGAGTTATGAAATTACTTATAATGCCGCCGATCAGATAGACCAAGATTTTAAACAGCTAACGCATGATTTTTTATTGACTCTCATTTTAGTTTTTACTATTTTATTTTTAATTGTTGGCTTTAAAGAGGCCTTAGTTGCGGGGCTAGCTATTCCTTTGGTTTTTTTCGCCACTTTTGGCGTCATGTTGATGACGGGTATTAGTTTGAATTTTTTGTCGCTTTTTTCTTTAATTCTTGCTTTAGGTTTGTTAGTCGATGATGCGATTGTAGTTGTGTCAGCTACTAAGCAATATCTTAAATCTGGTAAATTTACACCGGAGGAAGCTGTCTTACTAGTATTGCATGATTTTAAAGTAGTTTTATTAACAACAACACTGACAACCGTCTGGGCTTTTTTACCCCTGCTTATGTCCACCGGCATTATTGGTGAATTTATTAAATCAATTCCTATTACCGTTTCTGTAACGCTTTTATCCTCCTTAGTTATTGCCTTGCTTATTAATCATCCCTTAGCTGCTGTTTTGGAGCGCATCCGTTTAACCCGCAAATTGTTTTCTTTTTTACTCGGTGCTTTGGTGGCTGCAGGTATATTAGCCTGGTTCTTGCCATCTTTGTTGGCCAGTATCATTATTTCGCTGCTGGCTTTCTGCTTAATTATAGTTTTGTTACGCTGGTATCTGCGCGGTGGCCGCACTGTTTTATCAGCCAATAGCGCTTTAATGGAAGAAGAATGGCGTGATGATGAAGCAATTAAGAAAAAATTGCGCGAACAAGGCAGTCATGAAGATGATAGTTTTGTCAGCCGTCTGATGCATGGCGTTATTCATTTTAACCGTATTTTGCCTTATTACGAACGTTATCTACGTAGTATTTTAGCGACAAAGCGCCGTCGCTGGCTGACCCTTTTGATCGCTTTTGGTTTATTCGCTTTAGCCGTTTCTCTCCCCGTTCTCGGCTTGGTGAAAAGTGAGTTTTTTCCTTCTTCTGATGCTGATGTAATCTATGTCAATTTAGAAGCGCCCGCCGGTTTGCGCTTGTCGGAAACCGATAAGCTGGTGTCTAAAGTTGAAGAGAGATTGTTCGCTTATCCTGAAGTATTAAGTTTTACGACTTTAGTCGGTGCTTCCGCTTCTTCTGACCTGGGCGGCGGCAGCAATTCCAGCCATTTAGCGTCGATTACTTTAAAGTTAAGTAAAACTGATGTTCGCGAGATAACTTCTTATCAGTTATCAGACAAAATCCGGGCAGATCTTCATGATATCGGCGGCGTATCTATTACTGTTGATTCTCCGGCGGGTGGACCGCCATCAGGAGCAGCTTTCGAAGCACAAATTAAAGGCGCTGATTTACAGGTTTTAGATAAGATTGCTAATGATCTTGAGCCGGTTTTAAAGGCTAATTCTGAAGTTGTTAGCACAGAGATTTCTTTAAAAGAATCGCCGGCGGATTATACTTTTACCCTTGATCCTGCTCGTTTGGAACTTTATGGCCTGAATGCCGCCTACGTCGGTTCGACTTTACGCATGGCGATTTCCGGTACGGAAGTAACAAGTGTTTTACGCGATGGTAAAGAGATTAAAGTTATTGCTCGTTTTGATCGCAATAAAATTCCTAGCTTGGAGTCTGTTCAGAATTTACAGATAATTAATTTGCGTAAAGAAGCGGTTTTCCTTAAGGATGTTGCCAAGATAGAGTTAAAGCCGTCCGTTGAAACGATTACCCGTATTGATCAAGAGAGAACGGTGCTTTTGAGTGCCGGTATTAAGGGTGGCTCTAACGCCGGTTTAGTCCTGAAAGATTTTCAAAATCGCATTAAAGATTATCAGTTTCCTGATTCTTATAGCATATCTTATGGCGGCGAAAATGAGCAGAACCAAGAATCGGTTTTGTCTATTATCCGCGCGATGGCTCTCGCTTTTATCTTAATTATTGCGACTCTAGTTATCCAGTTTAATTCTTTTAAGAAAGCAGTGATTGTTTTAGTGACAATTCCTCTAGCCTTAATCGGTGTTTTCTTCGGCCTCGCTTTAACTGGTATTAATTTGTCTTTCCCTGGGTTGATTGGCATTCTTGCTCTTTTTGGCATTGTTGTTAAAAATGCCATAATTCTTGTTGATAAGATTAGCTTGAACTTAAAAAGCGGTATTCCTTTCAAAGATGCAATTATCGATGCCGGCAAATCACGTCTGGAAGCGATCTTCATTACTTCTATTTGTACTATTTTCGGCATCTTGCCGATTACCTTGTCCAACGAGACTTGGCGGGCTTTAGGCGGCTCGGTTGTTTTTGGTCTGATGCTTTCCTCTTTTTTAACTTTATTTATTGTCCCGACGATGTTTATGGTTTTTATTAAAGATAAAGGCAAATATTAAATAGTCTATATTTTAGATATAAGGAAAATAAAAAAGCGGCTCCTAATTGAGGGGGTCGCTTTTGTTGCCCGCTTTTAGCGGTTTATTTTTTTTCTCATTTTTCTTGCCCATATGAAAAGAAAAATTATTTCTATGATTTTTTTCATAGTGGGAAGATTCGTAATAATGTTGAATACATCCAGATTAATACTATGCAAAGTATTACAATCCCGCTGATTTCTTGCCAATTTCGGTAGCAGTATTTTTTAACGCCGTTTCTTATTTCCTTATCAAGTAGAGATAAGGCATAAATTACTATAAAGATTATAGCTATGACGCTCGGCCAACCGAATATTTCCCGCCAGAATGAGTTAAAGACGGGAGTGCCTGATAGGTATCCGATGAAGCTTAGCATTACTATCACGAACATGGCCGCCATGACAAGCAGCGGCAGAAAGAAGAACGTTGAGTTTTCTTTTTGACAGTATATCCAAAAATTAATAAACATTAGTGTAGCGATAATCCAAAAAAATATTGGCACCGCTCCTTGTTTAGTGGTGATTAAAATAAAAAGAATTCCGGCTAACGCGGCAATAATCAGGGCCCGCTGCCAGATTCTGCTGATTGTTTTTTTCTCCATGGTATTATGGTTTTTTTGTTAATGAATATTTTTTTAATGCTTGTATTACACTACTATTTTTTTAGATTGTCAAGAGTGGCTTCTCTCGTTAATTCAGTATACAATATAGGTATATGATTGCCGGGTTACCCTTAGCGGCTTATTTGCGCCCTAAAAATTTAGAAGAAGTCGTCGGCCAAGAGCTCATTTTACAGAGTTCTGGCTGGCTAGTACAAGCGATTAAAAATGACCGCGTCTCTTCGCTTATCTTTTGGGGTCCGCCTGGATCTGGTAAAACGACGCTGGCTTCTTTAATTGCTAAAGAAACGAAAGCAGATTTTGTCGAATTATCGGCGACGGAAAGCGGTGTGAAAGATTTAAAACAGATTGTGGAAAAAGCTCGTTCCGGCAAACGTTTGGGTGTAAAGACAATTCTTTTTATTGATGAAATTCACCGTTGGAATAAAGCTCAGCAGGACGCGCTCTTGCCGCAAGTGGAAAATGGCACGGTTATTTTGATTGGCGCGACAACAGAAAATCCTAGTTTTGCCGTTAACGGCGCTTTGCTTTCCCGAGTAAAAGTGGTTGTGCTTGAATCATTGTCGGAAGATAATCTTATTTTAATTGTTAAACGCGCCGCTAAAACTTTAAAAGTTAAAATCAAGACTGATGCTGCCCGTTTGACCGCCCGTTTGGCCAATGGCGATGCACGGAAAGCAATTGATTTAGTAGAGACGGCTGCTGACGGACACGCAGAAATAGACATTGCGATAATCAAACAAATTATTAATAAGCCAAATTTGCTTTATGATAAGAAAGGGGAAGAACATTATAATTTGATTTCCGCCTTACATAAATCGATGCGCGGCCACAATCCCGATGCTGCTCTATATTATCTGGCGCGCATGCTAGAAGCAGGCGAGGATCCTTTATATATTGCCCGCCGCCTGGTTCGTTTTGCCAGTGAAGATGTCGGCCTGGCCAACAATAGCGCTCTTCTACTGGCGACTGCCGCCTTTGACGCCTGTAAAAATATTGGTTTGCCGGAATGTGGTGTCCATTTAGCTCATGCCGTTGTTTATTTAGCTAAATCGGCTAAGAGCATCGCTGTTTATGCCGCTTTTACGGAAGTGATGTCAGAGGTGCGCTTGAGCGGTAATTTGCCCGTGCCTCTTTATCTGCGTAACGCACCCACAAAATTAATGAAAGATCTCGGTTATGCCCAGGGTTATAAATATACGCCTTTAGAAGATGATTCTACTCAAGAATATCTACCGACGGCTTTACGAGGCCGTAAATTTTTCCGCCCTTAGAATTTTTTTAACATCTTTTTAGAGCAAATTTATAACCGCGTCCGGGAAAAGTATGAATGTAATCATTTTCATCGGTGTTGTTTAATTTTTTTCGTAAGCTCATGATATGCGCTTCAATAGTGTTGGAAAAAGGATCAGCATTATTATCCCAAACATTATCCATTATCTGTGAACGAGAGAGTACTTCGTCTTGACGACGGAAAAAAAGTTCCAACAAAGCATATTCTTTACCAGTTAAATATATGCGACGTCCGCTTCTAATAGCTAGTTGTTTTTTAGTATCGAGTTGCAGGCCGCCTAAACGCCAAGTTTTGTGACTAATAAGAATAGGCCGACGCATCAAAGCTTCGGCCCGCCAAAGGAATTCTTCAAATAAAAATGGCTTAGTTAAGTAATCATCAGCGCCGTTAGCAAACATCTCTTGTTTATTCTCTAATTCTGCATCGACCGTTAAGGCTAGCACTGGGGTACTTACGCCTTCTTTACGAATTTCTTTAAGCAGTTCCGTCCCTTTCATTTTTGGTAATTTATTATCTAAAACAATTAAATCGTAATGGTTGCTACGCGCTAGAAAAGAGCCGCGTTCGCCATCGTAAGCGATATCGACGATATAAGATCTGCCTTGTAAACCTTTTTCTAAAAAGGCGGCCAGATCTTTCTCATCTTCTACAATTAAGATTTTCATAAATTTATTTTTTTTATTGCTCTCTAAAATGGAGCTGATAAGATAATAACTGACAGCACTTAAATTCCTTTTAAATTTTTTTTAATTATTAAATAGCTAAAAAACGGTGGACAAGTTTTAAGCCCTCGTTTATAATAAAAAAGAGCTTATTTAGCTATAAAATATTTATGTCCAAGATAAAATTAAGTAATCAAGAACCGAAGGGAACAAGCGATTGGCTGCCGGAAGAATTTGCTATTCGCCATTATATTTTTACTACTTGGCGTCGCGTTTGTCGTTCTTATGGTTTTCAGGAATATCTTACCCCTTTAGTCGAATCAGCCGAAATATATCGAGCTAAATCGGGCGAAGATATTGGTGGTAAAGAATTGGTCACTTTCAGCGATTTGGGTGGTCGCGAACTTTGTATCCGTCCGGAAATGACGCCTTCTGTGACACGCTTGGTTTCTAAAATATATGCTTCAGCGCCCAAACCTTTAAAATTTTTTTCCATTGCTAATTTCATGCGCAATGAAAAACCACAGCGCGGTCGTAATCGTGAATTTTGGCAGCTTAATTGCGATATTTTCGGCAGCGCTTCTTTAGCAGCTGATTTGGAAATATTGCAATTATCTTTAGATGTTATGAAAGCTTTCGGCGCCCCCGATGATTCTTTTGTTTTGCGCTTGAACAGCCGTAAGCTTTTAGATAATTTATTGTCTGTTTTTGATATAAAATTAAAAAATAAAGCACCAATTTTCCGTATTTTGGATAAATATGGAAAACTTAGTGCTAACGAGTTTATCGATCGTCTCGAAGGAGAAGGAGTGGACAAACCAGCGGCGACACGCTTGGCTGCTTTTATGGGCGGTGGGGAACAAGCTGCTTTTGCCGCCGCTTTGGAGAATAGCCCAGAATTAAAAGCGGCTAAACAAGAAATTGACTTCGTTATTCAGCAATTAGAAGCCCTATCTTATAATCAAGTAAAATTTGACCCCACTTTAATCAGAGGTTTTGATTATTATGATGGTTTAGTATTTGAAGTTTTTGATAATCATCCGGATAATCGCCGCGCTCTTTTTGGTGGCGGTCGTTATAACGGTTTGGCTGAACTTTTTGGGACGGAAAGTTTTCCGGCTGTCGGCGTTGCTCCTGGCGACGAAACAACCCGATTATTTTTGGAGTCTTGGCATCTCCTTCCTCTTATTGCCGAAGAACGCTATTATTTTCCCTTGTTGAGTGCCGATCTTTTAGCAGAGAGTCAAAGCTTGGCGGCGGCCCTGCGGGCCGAGGGCAAGGATGTTCTTTTTGCCTTTGAACCGCAACGTCCGGGTAAGGCCTTAGAATTTGCCAATAAACAGGGAATTAAAAAAGTAGTTATTTTTGGCAGTGAAGAAAAAAGTACCGATCAATATAAAATAAAAGATATGCTTTCCGGCACGGAATCTATTTTAACCCTGCCAGGATTATAAGTTTGACAGGAATTTAATTTTAACGTTAAATATAAAAGAGATTAAGAAGGCCTTAATCTCTTTTCGTACATTTAAAAAAGCAATCATGATAAAAAATGTAATTTTTGACGCCGATGGCGTTCTGCTTCTGTCCACTCAAGCTGGTATTAACAGCTTTTTGCAGGCGGTTAAGGAGTCGTCCTTGCCTGTGCCGGATTTTCAGGAAATTCGCTTAATCTGGGGTAGACGCTTACGGGCTGACATCTTGCCCACGCTTGCTCGGCAGTTTTCTTGGCCTGAAGGTGGAGAAAAAGTTGTTTTGGATAAATATTTAGAAATATCTAGAAACACTTCTTTCCCGCGCCAGGAGGGCTTGATCGAGATGTTGACTTTTTTATCTAAAAAATATCGTCTCGGCATTGTGTCTAATCGTGATAGTGAGAGTCTTTATTGGCGCTTAAAACAACAAAAAATACCGACAGATTTTTTTGTTCATATCCACGCTGCTGATGGCACTTCTGTTTTTAAACCCGATCCAGCTGTTTTTGATTATTTTTGGAATGGCCCTGGTTTTGATCCTAGCCAGACGCTTTTTGTCGGTGATAGCATAGAACACGATTTAAGAGCGGCGCAGGCTCATAATCCACCGCTTAAATTCGTCGCTATTACCAGTGGTTTACATACCATGGGAGACTTCGTTAAAGAAGGCATTAGATTGCCCTATATTTTAAAAAGCGTTGTTAATCTGCCTGGAATTATCAGTACTTTATAAAGTAAATAAGCTTATTGTTAAGCACTCCAAGGAGTGCTTTTCTTTTTACTTTTTAAAGGGGCGAAGCTGAGACGATGTAAGGGGCAGGGGCCAAATTCTTTAATTTTTTCCAGATGGCGTTTAGTGCCGTAGCCTTTGTGGCGAGCAAATTCATATTCTGGATATTTTTTATCTGCTTCCATCATTAGCCAGTCACGGCTGACTTTGGCAATAATTGAAGCGGCGGCAATGACAAATATTTTTGCATCGCCGTCTATTACCGCTTTTTGTTTTTGTTTTATGCCTGGTATTACCAGATTACCGTCTACAAAAATATAATCTGCTGGCAGCTTGAGACCAGTAATTGCTTGGCGCATGGCCAAAAAAGTCGCTTGAAGAATATTTATTTTGTCTATCGTTTTATTGTTAACTACACCTATTTCTACGGCTAAGACTTTATTTTTGATAATGCTAAAAAGATGTTCTCGGCGCTTGGCGCTGAGTTTTTTGGAATCGTTAATCATTCGCAAGTCATCACTGTCAATTTGGAAGTCAGGACCGATAAGCACGCAGGCAGCGACAACCGGCCCGGCCAGAGGTCCTCGACCCGCCTCATCGACGCCACCGATTAAGCGATGCCCGGCTTGAAAAATTATTTTTTCGCTGGCTAAATCAAGCATATGAAAAAATTATAGCATTTTTTGCAATTTTTTATTATAGTCCCTATCTTTGTTAGGTAGTAATATTATAGGTATTGACTGCCCAGCTATTTCTGCTAAGATTGGTTTTTCTCGTTCTTTTCAAATATTAACCATCAATTAAAAAATTAAGTCATGAAAAAAGCAGTATTTTGTGTCTGTCTTCTCGCCGGCCTCGGTTTTTTTGCCGCCTCCGGTCAGTGTCTTGCAGGAGAGCCCTTTGCGGCTTTTAGTCGCGTGGAAAATCCAACTCGCCTTATGGTTGAGCAATTATCTTCTTTTATTCTTAACCCGAGTGATACTAATAATCTACTTTGGCGGGGGAAAATACCCACCGGACGCGATTATTTGCATCAGGAATGTCTTGTTTTTGTTAAAGACGGTTATCGCTTTTCCCTTTATTATCAATGGGATGTTCGTTTGTTGTTTTTTTTAGATCGGCAGGAGTATCTATCTATTTATGTTCGTCCTGAAGGTACGACTGATCCGGAGAGCTTGGTGTATTTTAAAGATTTTTATCTCAACGGTTCTTGGGATGAATATGGTAGTGCAGGTATTGCGCTGTCCTGGGAATATTTCGAGGGTAGCGATTTTGATGAACGACGACAGCGGCAATTTTGTTCTTTAGTTAGCGAGACCCTAGAATATTTGCGTTAAATTTTTATTTTTGACTCCGCCCGTTTCTGTAATTTTCAGAGACGGGCTGTTTTTATATCTTCGTCTTTACAAAGTATTTTGCCTGTGGCAATCTATAAGCAGCTTAACAATAGCCCGGATGGCGGAACTGGTAGACGCGCTAGCTTCAGGAGCTAGTCTTCGCAAGGAGATGGGGGTTCGAGTCCCCCTTCGGGCACATTTTCTTGGTTAGATTAACTGAATAAAAATTGTGTTCGGTCGTTTAGCTCAGCTGGTTAGAGCGCTGCGTTCACATCGCAGAGGTCGGTGGTTCGAGTCCACTAACGACCACTATTTCTATTTTTAAAAACTGCTAATCGCGGTTTTTTGGTATAAAAAAAGGGCTTCCGTAAGAAGCCCTCTGCCAATTGGAGGGAAAAGCA
>CAIZYV010000074.1 GCA_903937325.1 Candidatus Falkowiibacteriota bacterium
GCCGTAATCAAAGCTTATGAGCGCTTAATAAAATAACAAAAATCAACAAAAAACGCTGCTCTTAGGCAGCGTTTTTTATATTTATCATTTAAAATAAGTTTATTCTACTTTAAAAGAAATACTATAAGTCAATTGAGAAGCGGAGCCTGTAATCTTAATGTCATAAGCACCGGCTTCTAAATAGGGAACTCCTAAAATTTCTTGGAAACGCCCACGTTTATCGGCTTTTAAGTTAAAAACCGTGCCGCCGAAATCAAGACTAAGATCTTCATTGGGAAAAAAACCACCACCATTTATCATCACCTGGCTATTAGCGGCCGCACTATTCTTGTCTAGATTAAGAAAGAGGTTTTCGCTGGCATAAATATTTTCTTCCTGCTCTTCGGCAACTAAAGAAGCAATTTTATTCAATTTATCATCCAATATTAAAATATTGGCATTATTGAAAACAACCAGCTTATCGCCTTGGAGATTCACACTTTCCAAACCCATTGCCCAGCCGCGCGGTCCGGCAATACCGCCGGTCCAAGCCCAATCGCTGGCCTTCATCGTATCTTTATCTAATTTAACGACACCAATACCATTAGAAAAATAAACAAACTGACTGAAACCGGAAGCCGAAATATCAAAACCTTCGTAATCAAGATGCTTAAAGCTGGAAAGAAGTTTACCATCGAGATTAAATTTCTTAGCATAATAATCATCGACTACATAAACATCATTATTGGCATCAATATAAATCTTATGGGCACTCGGATTGACACGGAAATTTAAAGGAATCTCCTTAACAACGATACGGCTTTCTCGATCATAAACATAAAGACGACCATTTTGGATATTAAAGAGGAAACGGTTATTGCCGCGAACATTATAAGGCACCTGAGAATTGCTAAAAGAATATTCGTTAATTACCTGTAAATTATCATTCCAAACTTTCAAGCTTTTCTCACTGATAGTCACTAATTGACCGTCGATTTCATCAACACGGTTATACCACTCCCAATAAGAATTACGTAAAGATGTAACTAAATTAAGATTTGCACCGCTAACTTCATACTTATATAAACTAAAATCACTAACTGTATAAACAAATAACTTCGTTCCTTCTTGACGCAAGTGAGCATCATAAAAATTACCATAACGACCAAATTTGGGATCTAATGGCTTAATCTTCGCCAGACGCTTTAATTCTTTGCCCTGCAAACGAAAAAGCTCCAAGCTACCAGTGTTGGCAGTAACGACATACAACTCCGATTGATAGACTAAGGCGTCACCAGAGTAATAAGACTTGGTCTCTCCTTGAGAATAAGAGGCAAATAATAGGGAAATGACCCCTAAAATAACGCTGAAAATAGTAAATTTTTTCATAATATTACAAAATATGGCTAATCATCAATTAATGAATCTCTTGATAGTATCTTATTTTTTAAAAAATGTCAAGGGATATTAGGAAAAAATTAAGCCAAGGCCTTGACAAATAAAAAGTAATGTATTAAAATAAGAAATCAAATTAAAACTATGGACTTAAAAGAATTTTTATTATTAATTAAGCGAAAACGTCAAACTATCGCTTTAATTTTAGCCAGCGCAGTTATTATAACGGCCGCAGTCTCTTTATTATTTCCCTTACGCTACGAGGCTAGCTCCCGTTTGCTTATCACGCAAGAAAGTGGGGAAGCCGACGCTTACATGATTTCTCGTTCGAATGAATATCTCGGCAACCTCTTTGCTCAGGTTATTCATTCCAGCTCTTTTTTCGATTTAAGCATGGATTCACAATATAATGTCGAACAAAGTTATTTCAGCGGCAATTACGCGCAAAAAATGAAAATTTGGCGCGATACGGTTCAAAGCCGCACTTTAAGTGATTCCGGTATTGTGGAAATAAGCGTCTATCATAGCAGCCCTTATCAGGCACAACAGCTTGCTCTAGCAGTAAATGACGTCATGATTAATAAAAATAGCAATTATCAGAGCAACGGCGATAAGGTTAAAATTAATATTATTGATCAACCCTTAGTTTCCACTTATCCAGTCAAACCGAATCTCTTGCAAAACTCCGCCCTAGCCGCTGTCTTCAGCTTAATTTTTGCTTTATTCTATATTTATATTTTTCCCGAGGACCGTTACGACTGGCTTTTATTCGGCAAGAAGAAGCATCAGCGCCGTGAACAAAAAAAAGAATTGGCAACTAACGCCGTCTGGCAATCCTTACCAGTCGCTGAGCAAATTCAAAGTGCCAGTGAAGCGGTAAATACTCCAGCTGTCGCCCAAAGCCTGCCCATGTCACCGCAAGGCAATATCAATAATATTTTAAGATAAATGTCAGTCTGAGCGGAGGAAAGGATACTTATCCTTTTCTTCTCCCAGCTTGAGATGCACTTAAGCGGTTGAACAGAACTTTAACAAATATATATATCATGAAAAAAACGATGATGTTTTTGGTGTCGTGTTGGCTAGCCTTTAGCGGCTTAGCGCAAAGTCCGACACCAATTAGCCGTCAAGCCAATTTATCCGTCTTTAGCGGTTATTTTGCCAAAAGGCAAAACACCAATAATAATGGACACTGGCTTGGTGTTTACGGTGATATTCCTCTCTACCGCTCTCCAGCGGAAAACTGGAATGTTAGTCTCTATGGACTCTATGTCCAGTCCCAATGGACCGATAATCTCGGACCATACAGTGCTAAGACCCGCGATTTTGCAGCCGGTTTAAGCACTGGATATTACAGTGAATTTTTTTCATTCACTCACGCCTTTTACGGCGCCCTTGCTCTTGGCTATAAAAACAGCCGAGAAACAGGAGAGGTGAAGAAAAAAAAATATAACTCTTTAGGCAAACAGCGGGATCACTTGCTGACCGGCAGCCTTAATCTTAATCTGATTAAATATTCAGGTTTCAGACCAAGGCTACTACCGCGAACGCAATTAGTCTTTAGCTGGCAAACGCCCCTTAATGCCGAGAAAACTCTTAGCGCCAACGGCGAGCCGGCGAATATCGTTAACACCTGGAACAAAGGCTATCAGGAAATAGCTTTGAAGCAAAGCTTAGTGGATATTCCACTTGGTTATGCACAGAATTATTTCTTGCAACCAAAAATCGGCTATCAGTATAGCCATTATCAAGCGGGAGTAAATAAAAACGCACACGCTCCGCTATTCGAACTGGCCTTACATAAAGACGGCCAAGATGATTTTTTCACTGTAACCGTTATGCAAAAATTTAACGGTCAGAGTGATAATTTTTTTATTTATTGTAGTATTAATCTGTTAAAAATTAAGTAAAGTCATGAGAGTAAGAGAATGGTTCGGAATAGCCGTTATTATATTCCTAATTTTATTGATTGCCTTCCCACAACTATACAAAGGGGAAACAAAGACAACACCGGCGCCACAAAAAGAAGCGCCAATTATTGAACAGCCGGCTCCTATAATAGAAAAGCCGATAACCGTCGCACCTGACCCTTGCAGCCAGATTTCGCTCCTCAGAGCGGAATTAGCAGCTCGCCAGGCCGCAACTACTCAGGCCGCTAAAGCCGAAGCCGATGCTCAAAACGCGTACAACCGGGCTAAAAAAGATTGCTTAGGCGAAGATAAAGAAGAGTCTATAAAATCTTCTAGTAACCGAAACCGTCCCCCAAACAAAAGTGAAGGCAAAAAAGCTGCCACAGTCGAACCAACGGAAAAAGAGTTCACTCAGGCCGCTGAACAATATGTAAGTAGCTCCCGCAGTTTAGGGCCAACTCACGATGTTTCTACCTCTGTCAGTGATGGAGACATAAAAATGGTCACCTTCTGTGTCAATATTCATGGCACTGATCCAAGCTCCTTCTGGCCACACATATCTATACAGAGCGGAGGTTCAGTCGAAGGAGCGGTCTTAAATGGTGACGGAACTGGGTATAACGTAAAAATATATCCTGTTGAAACAATTTCCGGCCTATACGGGGTTACCTTTGACAAGGAGATCTTTGTACAATGTGATCTTCTAACCGCCTGGTCGCCAACGGATATCCGTATCGGTAGTGATTACCATTGGGCGCAGCCATGGAAGTCCTCCCAGGTACAAAATATCGATGGAATTGCCTACTACGTAGTGCAGTTCTAATTTCAAACGTCCCGAGAAACAGAGCAATTCACCGCTTTGCTTTCTTGGGACTTTTTTTATTTACAAAAATAATCAAGCGATTAAAAAAAGTCCCCATTCTTTTTCAAGAAATGGGGACCAGAAATATATAAGTGATGTGAGGTTACGGGTTAATTATATTAATGTATAAATCCCCATACACTGCGTCAAAATATTGACTTAGTGCATTGTTAGGATTTGTAACCGGATTGCTTATCGTACTCCCAAACCTGGCCCTTTTTGGCAGGCTCGAAAGCGACAACTGATATTGTGACCAATTACTATAGCCGGAGACAGAGGCAGTCGCGTGAAGAGGTGTGGCCCAACTGTCGTTTTCCTTGAATTGGATCCAGGCGGCTATAGCGGAAAAAGCCTGTTCGTTATTTTGGTAAATAATCAGGTTATTATTAGTCTGATCAATATCGAAACGTAAGTAATTATCTCCGAAAGAGCCGGGGACTTCGGCCGTATTACCACCGTTAGTGCTAACATTACCGTCGGCATCAACGTGATATTTCATTAAACCATAATTCGAGGCATCAACGAACTGGGAACCTTTGAATGAGGCCCACTGTTCACCGGAGTCATTGCTTACCCGAATTAATGGAGCCGCTTCCACGTCGAAATTTGCAGGACTGTCTAAATATACCTTTACCCAGTGGCCGTTTTGGCCCTCAGGCATAGTGTATAAGTTATTATTTTCCAAACGGTAATTTGTGTCTACCGTCGGGATAATTAACAGCACCTGCCAAGACGGCGTAGTAATGTTTCCTCTGATTTTATATTCAGCGGGGAACATGAAAGCACCGTTTTTATAGAGGTAAAACTCCTGGCGGTAAACACCGGTAGAAAGCAGAGTTTTGCTTTTCCAGATTATCGGATCACCAGCAACTCTTGGCAAATTATTCAACCAAAGGGTTGATTGATGAGCGTTCCCGTTTATATCTACTCCTACTAATAAGACGGACGATATGGTAAATACTCTCTCGTAAAAATTATTTGGAGTCGCCGCTAAGGACGTCACGCCGTTGTTAGAAAATGTCCACTGAATAGTAGTCATCTCTATAGTTGAGGAGTAGGAAAAATTATATAAATTTCCAGCCTCAATGGGAATGGTATCACCATTAGCGGTGAGTGATTTTAGGCCATCAGGACCGGCAACGGTAATTTTGAGGACGCCGTCATCGACCGGGCTCAGATCGTCAAATTCAACGTATTCCAGCTTTGTGCAGCTGGAAAAAGAAAATACGAGGGCAGCTATCATAGCGCCCAAAAAGAACAACTTTTTCATGTGTATTAGTATTAGGGTTAAAATTCAGATTAATTCCTCAAGACCGCTTTTTTAAAAAACTGCCTTGAGCATCAATCCGAATCCTCCCCTCTTTGTCAAAGAACAAAATTATTTAAAATAATTATTTATTTCTTTATAAGCTCCTCATAAAGCGCCGCTGTCTTAGCAGCTACTTGCCGCCAATCATATTCTCGGCAAGCACGCTCGTAAGCTGCCTTCGCCTTTTCCGCTTTTTCTAAAGGATGTTCAAAAATATATTCTAGTTTCAAACGCAAATTAAGTTCGTCACGACTACGGAAAAAAAATCCGGTATCCGCTAAAGCCTCAACATTACCGTTGATGTCACTAGCCAGACAGGCGCTACCGTGGCCCATCGCTTCTAATAACGATAAGGATAAACCTTCCATTTCTGAAGCCTGCACAAAAAGATAAGCATGTGTATATAGCTGACGCAAATCAGTGCCACTTTGATTACCGACAAAAATAATACGCGCGTCACCAGCCGCTAATTGTTTTAATTCCTCTTCATATTCGCCATCGCCGGCAATGACCAATCTTTTGTCTGTCTTTAAAGTCTTAAAAGCGGCAATTAAATATTGCAAACCCTTAAGTTTAATTAAGCGGGAAGCACTGAAGATATAGTCGTCGGAAACAAGACCCCAATATTTTAAAACTTCACCCCCCTGATTTAAACTCAATTCGGTGCCATTAGGGATAAGACTGGTTTCGCGGCCATAACGACAAAAGGCATAATTTTGAGTCGAAGGAGTTAAAACAATAACAGCATCCGCTAAAGCGAACATCAATCTTTCTCCCAAACGCAACATAGCTTTGGCAAAGACACTCCATTTTTCATTATCATAATCGAAGCTATGCAGAGTCGCAACTAATTTAGCGCGAGGACAAAAAAGTTTTGGTAAGAAAAGAAGCAGAGAAGGACCGACGCCATGATAATGAATAATATCGGGACGACGGCGTAAAACATCAAGAGTGGCTAAAAAAGTATGGGAAATATTGGCCAAGTTTTTCTGATTAATAAAAGGTTTATAAATTAACTTGACGCCTTTTAATTCTTTTAATTTAACGGGCGTATAGTGGCGGCGATTATAAACTAAAATTTCATGCCCCAACTCATGTAAATGCATACTTAAAAACTCGACGTGGCGTTCTACGCCACCGTTTTTTGCCGGTATACCTTTTTGCCCGATGAAAGCGATTTTCATAAGTATATATAATGATAACTTTTCATTATGACAATAATTTTTAATCTTGTCAACTGTTACGGGCAAATAGTAGCAAAAAATATAAATTTTGTCAATACATGGCGGAATAAACAAAAAAAGAA
>CAIZYV010000075.1 GCA_903937325.1 Candidatus Falkowiibacteriota bacterium
TAAAATATATTTTTCAAAAAATATATTTATATTATAGCATATTCTTTACTTTATCATAATAATACCATAATATAATAAAGAATCGGTACGCGCGGGCGTGGCGAAATTGGTAGACGCACTTGGTTTAGGACCAAGCGGGGCAACTCTTGAGAGTTCGAGTCTCTCCGCCCGCACATTTTTTGCTATCTTCATGATTAATTTTTTACATTCCTTTTTACCTCAACCAATAATCCTGACATTAGGACCAATTAGCTTACGCTGGTATGGTTTATTTTTAGTCTTGGGTATTAGTGCCGGCATCTTAATAAGTTTAAAAATTAGCGATTGGTACAAAATTAAGCGCGACTATATTCTTGATCTAGCTATTTGGTTGATTATCGGCGGCGTTATCGGAGCAAGATTGTACGAAATATTTCTAGAATTGCCTTTCTATCTCCAAAATCCAGCTCAAATGATTAAAGTCTGGGAAGGCGGACTGGCTATTCATGGAGCAATTATTGGCGGTTTACTAACTCTGTTTTTATTCTCTTATCTAAATAAACTATCGGCCTTAAAGTTAATCACCTTAGTTGTTCCTGGGGTCGCTTTAGGTCAATCCATCGGCCGTTGGGGAAATTGGTTCAACCAAGAATTATTTGGACAACCGACCGCTTTAGCTTGGGGTATTCCGATTGCCTTAGAAAACAGGCCAATTGAGCAAATAAACGCCGTTTTTTTTCACCCAACTTTCTTATATGAAAGCCTAGGCTGCTTATTAATTTTTGTTTTATTATTTTGGCTTAGTTACCACTGGCGAAATAATATTAATCAAAGAAAAGGTTTAATAATTATTGCCCTCTATTTTGCCGCTTACGCAATCCTACGTTTCATGCTAGAATTTATAAAAATAGACCATACTCCTCTAATATTTGGCTGGCGCTGGCCACAAATAATGAGCTTAATCTTTATTATTTTCAGCACTTGTTTAATTTTTAAAGCTTTAAAACGTTGAATCTATGACTTTTAGACTTTTCCATCATGTTGACAAGAAAAAGAACCTTCTTATGCTTTATGGCTTAGGTTTAATACTCGCCGTAGCCAACGCCTTGCCCGCCTATATACAATCAAATTTTCTCGGCCAAATACTCTCCCTTTCCTGGGTGAGCATTTTTTTTGCCAGCGCTAACTTAGCTACTATTTTTGCTATTATTTTTTTTCCAAAGATGATTCGCAAAATAGGCAATATTGCTTCCACTGAGATAATCCTAATTCTTTTCATTGTTTCTTTATTGGGCATGAGCTTGGCTCACGGGGCAGTTTTAATATTTTTATCTTTCATACTACTCAGTATCTCCAGTAATCTCATTTGGATTAATATGGATATACTGATCGAAAACTTTTCTGATAATATATCAACTGGGCTCACCAGATCAATCTATCTCACTGCCATTAATCTTGGCTGGATAGTTTCTCCATCCTTGTCTAGTTATTTAATAGAAAAAGGTGACTATTATTGGGTTTTTATCGCAGCCGCGATTTGCCTCGTGCCGTTTCTAACGATTTTAATAAAAAATAGAAGAAATCTAAAAGATAAAAATAGTTATAAAACTAAACCAATAATCAAGACAATTAAAAAAATGTGGCAAAATAAGAATTTGCGCGGCATTTTCTTTATTTCTTTATTGTTACAGCTTTTTTTCAGCAGTGCAGTGATTTATATACCAGTATACCTCCATCAGAATCTCGGCTTTGACTGGTCAACTCTAGGTATCATGTTTTCTTTCATGTTAATTCCTTTCATAGTTTTCGAAATACCAGCCGGCTGGTTAGCTGAC
Source organism: Candidatus Falkowiibacteriota bacterium (assembly GCA_903937325.1). Classification (GTDB taxonomy): domain Bacteria; phylum Patescibacteriota; class Patescibacteriia; order Patescibacteriales; family UBA12465. The sequence continues at coordinate 1,815 of CAIZYV010000075.1, forward strand.
AAATACTGGGGAGAAAAAGAAATTTTATCAATCGGCCTAGGTATAATAACTATAGCTCTATTTTTATTTTTTATTGTGGAAAAAGCCGATCCTTTTCTTTGGGGAGGAATTTTATTTCTCAGCCGTATCGGCGCCGCTTTAGTAGAAACAATGCGAGAATCTTATTTTTTCCGAATTGTTAAGGCAAACGATATAAACCAAATTAATTTTTTCCGTACCACTATTCCTTTAGGCTATCTTCTGGGAATAATTGTAGCGGGCTTAGTAATTAGTTTTTATCCTCTAGAATATCTATTTCTTTTTGTCGCTTTAATTATGATCACTTCTTTCTTTTGGGTTTATATTTTAAAAGACAGCCGCTAATATTTGACTGGCTTTAAAAAATTGCCTATTATATGGCATATCAGTAAGCGGGTATCGTATAATGGTTATTATGTTAGCCTTCCAAGCTGAAAATGGGGGTTCGATTCCCCCTACCCGCTCACTAACAAAAAAGAGTTCCATTTTTGGGGCTCTTTTTTGTTAGATGACTGAGAGTTGGGGAATCGAACGGGTGGCAGTGAGCTAGAGATTTGCCAACAGGCAAATATCGCAGCGAACGCCGTCCGAAGCTCCGGGGGAGCTTCGGCGCCACCCCTGGACAACGAACGAGCTCGCGACGGCGAGCGAGCGAGGCGATATTCCCCCTACCCGCTCATCAATAAAAGCAGGCTAAAAAGCCTGCTTTTGTGCTATAATATGAAAATATGATTAATAAAAGCCATTATTATAAAACGAAAGTCGTTAAAATGGGTAAATGGTCAGCACTGCCATTAGACGCGGAAAGCTGGTATGGACATAAATCTTCCGATTATTTTAAAAAACAATTCGGGATTTATAAGGGTCTATTATGCTTATACTCATCAGAATTTATTCATTGTTATGTACCAGAAAAATTATTAGAGAATCTCAACCAACGAATTATTCAAATTAATAATAATGACTTCAAATCTCTTGAAAAAAAATTAAAAGATTTTTATCCTCTAGTTAAAAAAGCTAAAATTGCCATAAAACATGAAGATATGATTAATTATTCCAAGCTATCAAATAAAAAAATAGCAAACTTATTTCTGTTTGTTCGTGATTGGGTGAGAAAAATAACTATTTTTGATCAGTTTGGCTTTATTGGTGAAAATTATTTATTAACTCCTTTAGAAGATATATTAACAAATAAATTTTCTTTATTAAAAAATTCTGAAGAATATAATAAAATACTTTTTATTCTTACTA
>CAIZYV010000076.1 GCA_903937325.1 Candidatus Falkowiibacteriota bacterium
AATACGTTTGGTTTAATAAGCCGGCGTAAATGCTATTTACAACGACAGAGCTATCTGCGCTATAAATATTATTTATTTGCGCGCTGGCACCGATAGATAAGATCAGGAGGACGGAAAATAAAATCTTTTTCATGGTTTCGTTGGTTTTTGGTGATTAATTATTAAATTATTAAAGAAGATTGACTTTTGAGTATAACACTTTTTATACATATAGTCAATGTCTACTCCAAAGCGCTAAAGTATTCTATAATCTATTTATATGGATAACTCTATTTTAATTCTTTTATTTTTATTATTACTTGCCGGTATTATTGCGGTAATTTTTCTATTATTAAAGAAAAAAGACCCAAAAAGTGATTTGCAAGCTTTGGCCACTCTAGAGCGTCTTGCTCAGCAATCAGAAAAACTCTCGCAATTAGCCGTACAGAATACGGAATTGCGTCAGGAATTAGATAAAAAATTAAGCGAAACGCATCGAGCAACGCAGGGGCAGTTTGAACAGACGACTAGAGTCATTCAAGATATCAGTGGCCAGTCGGCAAAATTAATTGCCGATGTGACGGAAAAACTTGCCAAGCTGGATGAAACAAATAAACAGGTCGTCAATTTTTCTTCGCAATTACAAAATTTACAAGATATTTTAAAAAATCCAAAGCAGCGGGGCGTGCTTGGCGAATACTATTTAGAAGAAACTTTGAAAAATGTTTTGCCACCAAATTCTTATGCTTTGCAATATCCGCTCGGTAAGAATGAAAAGACCGGGAAAGATTTGATTGTTGATGCTGTTGTTTTTGTGAAAGAAAAAATTATTCCTATTGATGCTAAATTTTCCTTGGAAAATTATGAGCGCTTACTTAATACGAGTGATCCGGAAGCGCGTAAGAAAATAGAAGTCCAGTTCAAACAGGATTTAAAAAATAGAATTGATGAAACCGCTAAATACGTTCTGCCGGAAAGAGGGACAATGGAATTTGCTTTCATGTTTATTCCTTCGGAGGCAATTTATTATGACTTACTTGTTAATACTGTCGGGGCGGTGAAAGTAAATACGCGCGATTTAATTGAATATGCTTTTCGAGACAAGAAAGTAATAATTGTTTCCCCAACTTCTTTCCTCGCTTATTTGCAAACTGTTTTACAAGGACTTAAAGCGATGCAGATAGAAGAGAAGGCTATGGAAATAAAAGTCAATATCGAAAAACTCGGTAAGCATATGCTTAGCTATGATGATTTTTTGCGCCGCTTGGGCGGTAGTTTGAGCACGACGGTTAATCATTATAATGACGCCTATCATGAATTTAAAAAAATCGATAAGGATGTGATTAAAATTACGGGAGGCAAGAGCGGTATTGAGCCTTTGAAATTGGATCGACCAAAATAATATTTTATGGCGCGTGATTTCGACAATCTTTCCGAATTACAAGCGGCGATAATTAGAATAATCGTCTTTTTCGATATGTTTTCTTATCCGTTGACTGCTTACGAGTTGTGGCGTTATTTAAGTGTTACGGCTGAATTTGAAGAAGCCGCTAAAACTGCTAGTGACCTCGTTTCTCTCGGTTTTTTGGCGAATGAACACGGCTTTTATTTTTTACCTGGGCAATCAAATTTGGTAGCGGTGCGCAAACAACGTTATCATTATACCAATCGCAAGTTGAAAATTGCCCGACGAGCTGTTCGCTTATTTAGTCTTTTGCCAATGGTTGAATTTGCCGCTTTAAGTAATCTGATTGGTCGTCATAATTTACGCGATGGCAGTGATATCGATATTTTTATTATCGCTAAAGCGAATCGTATTTGGTTAACGCGTTTATTTTGTGCTGGCTTAATGAAAATCTTGCGTCAGCGCCCCACGCCTTTTAAAAAACGGGATAAGATTTGTTTAAGTTTTTATATTGACAGTGATCATCTTGATTTGAGCACTTTAGCTGACGGAGATGACGATTATTATTTTCATTTTTGGTTGGCCGGACTTTATCCTCTTTATGATGGCGGCGCTTATCATCACCAATTGATGTCGGCTAATCGCTGGCTTAAAAAATATTTGCCGAATGGCGATTTTGTCGTTAATAATCAGTCTTATCGCGAATCACCGCGTTCTTGGCTGAAGAAACCTTTTGTTTTAGCTTTTTGGCGCCGTTTGGGTAATTATTTGGAAAACCAGGCGAATATTTTTCAATTATTTATTATGCCGTCCGCTTTAAAAGAGCGAGCAAATCTTGATTCGCGGGTGATTATTCGCGAGGGCGTTGTGAAATTATATTTAGTTGACCGTCGTCGAGAATTTATGCGCCGCTATCAAGAAAGGCTGCGCCGCTTATTTCATGCCTCCTAAATTTTGGCCACGACTTAGTTTATTTTTTTTGGTCTTAAGTGCCATATTTTTGCCGTGGCAGACTAAGTTAATTTTAAGTCCGGCTGTCAGCACTTATTGGGAAATTTCTCTTTTTGTTGCTTTTGTTCCTGTTTGGTTATCTATTTTGTCGCTTATTCCTTCCGGTTTAATTCGTTTAGAGAACTTTCAACGCCTGCCTTTTCTTTGGCGCTTATCAGCTGCTGTTTTTTTTGTTGCTAGCGGATTATCTGTTTTTATTTCTCCTGATCCGTTATTGTCTTTTTATCACTGGCTTTTGTGGTTGAGCGCCATTTTATTTTTTATTTTTTTAAGACAGTGCCCGTCTTCCTGGAAACGTATCTTGGCTTTTATTTTCTTGGGCAGTCTAGCTGCACAAGCTTTTATCGGTTTGTGGCAGTTTTTTAATCAGCTTTCTTTTGCCAGTTCTTATCTTGGCATTGCCGCTCATCAGGCCGGTGATCTTGGTGCCGCGGTTATAGAGACGGCTGATAGTCGCTGGTTGCGCGCTTATGGCGCAAGTGATCATCCAAATATTTTTGGCGGATTGATGGCGATGGCCTCTTTGGCTATCTTATATTGTTTGCGTTTTTCGAAAAATCTCCGTTTTCGCTTTCCGCTTCTAGCAGCTTACTCTTTATTTTTAACCGCTCTACTTTGTTCTTTTTCTCGTGCGGCTTTTTTAGCTTTCGGAGTCGGCTTAGTTATTTTTATTTTTTCGGAGCGCGCTTATTTAAAAGCGCGAGTGCATTTGGCAGCTCTTATATTTTTTCTTTCCGCTGCGATTATTTTTTTATTCTCTTGGCAATATAGCGAACTGATATGGGCGCGTACCCAGTTGAGTAATCGTTTGGAACAAACATCATTAAATGAGCGACAGCAATTCAATCAGCGCGCTTTTAAAGATTTGCAAAATGCCCCTTGGCTTGGCACAGGAATAGGAGCGTCGACAATTTTTGATCGAGAAGCTGATTTAGTTAAAGGTAGGGAATTGTTATTTTGGCAATATCAGCCGGCACATAATTATTGGTTATTAGCAGCGACGGAGAGTGGTATTTTTGGCGCTATTGCTTTGCTGCTTATTTGGTTTTTTGCTTATAAAAAAAGCCGGCATCACCGGTTTTTAGGATTGTTCGCCGCTTTGTTTATTTTAACTCTTTTTGATCACTGGCTCTTTAGTTTACCTTTAGGCGCCGCCTGGGTCTTTTTCTTCTTTGCTCTTATCTGATAATCACCCTGTAATAACAGCAAATCACTCTCTAAATTTTTAAAAGCTGTGTCTATAAGTTTCCGGTCATTTTCGGGAGCTTTTTTTATTGCTTCGGCCAGCTGTCCTCGTAATAAAGAGATCATTGTTGCTGCTGTTCCGAAATAATCATTGTTGGCTACATGAAATTTAACGCTGGTTATATCTTTTAACAAGCGAATATTGGCGTTAATATGGTATCCATTCTCTTTCATGTTTAAATAATGCTTATATATTTATTAGCACCGATAATCAGATGATCTAAAATTTCTACATCTAAAATTTTGGCAGCTGCCAGTAGGTGGTCGGTTATTTCCGCATCGGCGCGGCTAGATTTTAGTACACCTGAAGGATGATTGTGAGCGATAATAATCGCACTGGCGCCATATTCTAAAGCTGGGCGGAAAACTTCGCGCGCCTGTACTAAAGAGGCGTCGACAGTACCGATAGAAATAACTTCATCATGAATGAGTTGATAGTGGTTATTCAAATAAAGGCCGCGGAACTGTTCTTTTTTTAATGACCCCATGTCTTTTAAATATGTAAAAGCTTGAGAGGCATTGCGAATACTAATTAAGCCTCCGGGTTTTTTTTGAAATAATCTTCGACCCAATTCAAAGCAGGCGACAATCTGACAAGCTTTTGTTTGTGGCAAGTTTAACTCTTTAGCGATGCTGAGGGGATTTTTCTGAGCGGCAATCGCTTTTTCCCCATATTCTCGTAATAAACGCGAAGCCATTGAAAACACTTCTTCTTTTTTTGTACCCACGCCCAAGACGACTGCCAGCAGTTCGGCTAAGCTTAGAGCGCCAGCGCCTTCGCTGATCATTTTTTCTCTTGGTTTTTCTCCTTCGGCCATGTCGCGAACGTGTTTTATTTCGTAGGCGCGGCCGTGTCCGGTGGTGTTTGTCGGCTGTTTTAAGCGATAAGGCATATATTGAAATTAAGACTAATTATTTCGCTTTCCATTATATCAGAGATGTGTTAAATTTAAAATATAATTTTATCTTATGTTTAAATATAAAAAAATACTCTTATCTAATAAGATTCCTCTAATCTTAGCACCTATATCGGGAGCAAAAACCGCGACGGCCTTAGTGATGGTTAAAACCGGCTCTAAATATGAAAATCGCCTGGAGAGCGGTTTGTCTCATTTTTTGGAGCATATGTTTTTTAAGGGAACAAAGCGCCGGCCGGATACTTTAAGTTTATCGGCGGAATTAGATGTTTTGGGCGGAGAATATAATGCCTTCACTTCTAAAGAGTCTACCGGTTATTATGTAAA
>CAIZYV010000077.1 GCA_903937325.1 Candidatus Falkowiibacteriota bacterium
AAGTTAATAACGCCTTTGCCTTATCTGCCTCAGCCGAGGTCTTTAACATTTTGATTAAATTTTTATTCATAACTTTCATTTTTTATAGTTTAATTAATTTGTTCATTTGTTAATTTAAAAAATAGCCGGTAAACCGGCGGGAGGTCTAAATGAAAAATTGGAAATTCATTTTTATCCCAATAATTGGGATTGCAAGTTTTTATTTTTTGTTTCCCGAAATATTGCCGACACTAAGTTCGGCAATAATTTGGAGCTTCAATATCGCTTATATCTGTCTGGGTTTTTTTATTCTAGACAGTGATAAGGCGCGCCCCTCAAAAATATTTTTGCGTTTTTCTGCTTTATTTTCAATAGGTATATTGGTAGTAGCCTTAATTCTTCAGCTTCTAAAAAACTGGGGGGATATTCTGGTGATTGCTGAAATGCCTTTTCATCTCGCTATAGGCGGGGCGATAATACTCTTGCTCTCCCTCGGTGCATTTTTTCTCATTATGATCGATGAGGGGGATAGAAACTGGGGGATATATAGATAAGCAAGCCTAAATCCCAAAAGCAAAACCGGACATTGTACCGGTTTTTTGTTTGACAAAGAATTTTAGCGATGTTATAGTATTTGCGACTAAGTCGCAATATATGATAAATAAAGATTTAGACAAATTATTACTTGCTTTGCGTGAACAGGGCTGTCGCTTGTCCGGCGGTCGGGAAATTTTATTATCGGTTCTTGCTGCTGCTAAAGGGCCTTTATCGGCGGCGGAAATTTTAATTTCCCCAGCTGTTAAACGTGCGAACATTAATCGGGCAACGGTGTATCGCGCTCTGTCTTTTTTAGAAAAAGAGAATATTATCGAAAGTTTACGCTTAGATGGTGATGAGCGTTTATATCACCTTAATTTCCATCATCACCACCATCTTCTCTGTACCGCTTGTAAAAAAATTGAAGCGGTTCATGTTTGCGGCCTTTTGGGACGGGAAGAGAAAAAAATCGCCGCCGATACCGGCTTTAAGGTTCAGCGCCATGTTTTAGAATTTTATGGTTTGTGCAAAAATTGCGCAGCTAAGAAAAAATAATTTTTACATTTATGCCTAAGCGTTTTATTTTCATGGGATTATTTATTTTGATAGTCGCGCTTGCTTCTTGGGTGGCAGCGGAACGTTGGCAAAAAAATAATTTACTTAAAAGCGTAGAAAAAACTCTGCCGACTTTAATTAGTCAAGGAGAGAAAATAAAAATTGTCACCAGTCTTTTCCCTTGGTATGATTTGGCCCGAGAAATAGGCGGCGAAAGAATAAGCGTTTCTTTGTTATTGCCGCCAGGGACAGAAGCTCATTCTTTTGAGCCGACGCCTGGTGATATGATTGCCGTCAGCAAAGCTGATCTCTTTGTTTACACTGGTGATTATTTAGAGCCTTGGGCTCAAGATATTATCGATAGTTTTGAGGGCGCCGCTGGTCGCTCGCTCGCTTTAGGGGAATCGGCGGCGACTTTAGTGGATGAGGATGAAGAAAGCGGCTTAGATCCTCATATTTGGCTTGATCCAATGATTATGGATAATCTTGCCGGACGTTTGGCACAAAAATTGGCTGATTTAGATCCGACTAATCGTTCTTATTATAATCAGCGCTTAGAGAATTATCGGGCATCTTTAGAAAAACTCGATGTTGATTATCGAGAGAAATTATCTAAATGTGCGCATAAAGAATTTATTTATGCCGGTCACTATGCTTTTGGCTATTTAGCCGCTCGTTATGGTTTGCAATATGAAGCGGCTCAGGGTTTTTCTCCGGATGCAGAAAGCAGTCCTCAGCGTTTAACTGAACTAGCTGATTTAATTAAAGAAAAAAATATAGCTTATATTTTTGCCGAAGAATTAGATAATCCGCAATTAGCCGAAACTTTAGCTCGAAAACAAGGTGTTACAATCTTATTTTTAAATTCCGCCCATAATCTCAGTAAGGCCGATATTAAAGCCGGCTTAAGTTATGAAGAAATTATGAGGAATAATTTAGATAAATTAATTATAGCTTTCAAATGTCGTTAATTGTTAAAGTCAATAATTTAAGTCTAGTTTACGATAATCGTCCCGTTATTAACGATGTTTCTTTTAGCGTGTTGCCTGGTGATTATATTGCTCTGGCTGGGCCAAATGGCGCGGGTAAAAGTAGCTTGATTCAGGCTTTATTAGGTCTTAAATCGGTCAGCTCCGGTAGTATTGAACTTTTTGGTCAATCTTTAGCCGAGTTTTCGCAGTGGGAGAAAATTGCTTATTTGCCGCAGAAACATCAGCACAATCCTTTATTTCCAGCCAGCGTTTTAGAACTGGTTATTAGTGGTTTAGCCGGTATGCCTAAAGATGCTCGGCTGGATTCTTATAATAGGGCTCGTTATTTACTTAAAGAATTAGAAATAGCAGAGACGGAAAATAAATTATTTAGTCGCCTTTCCGGTGGGCAGCAGCAACGCGTTCTCTTGGCTAGAGCTCTTATCCGCAAGCCCCAGTTGTTGATTTTAGATGAACCGACAACAGCCTTAGATCCGCGTATAAGAGAAAAATTTTTTACTTTGCTCTCTAGGGCAAATAAAGAGCAGGGAATGGCGATAATTATGGTGACTCACGATACGGCTGATATCGGTCGTTATGCTAATTCTTTAATTTATTTGGATGAGAAATTAATATTTTGTGGTCCTTTTGCCGATTTTTGTCATTCTCCGGCGATGGAAAATTATTTTGGTGATTTTGCTCAGCATTTAATTTGTCATCAACACGGTAAGACGGTTGTTTAATTATATGGATTTTCTAAATTTTTTCCAATATGATTTTTTAATCAGGGCGCTTGTTGCCGGTTCTCTTATTGCCATTTTAGCTGGTGTTTTGGGAGTTTTTTTGGTGCTGCGTAAGCTTTCGCTAATTGGTGATGGCTTGGCACATGTTAGCTTCGGTGCTGTTGCCTTAGGTTTACTTTTTGGTATTTATCCTTTTTTTGTTTCCGTGCCCCTAACATTAGTTGCTGCCTTTTTTATCTTTCGCTTTGACCAGGGGAAGAAGATGTACGGCGATGCTATTATTGGCATTGTTTCAGCTGTCGGCGTGGCCGGCGGAGTTATAATTGCTAGTTTGGCCGAAGGATTTAATGTCGATCTTTTTAGCTATCTTTTTGGGAGCTTATTGGCGGTGAAGATGAGTGAAATTTATTTTTTAATTTTTCTGTGCCTAGCAGCCCTAGCTTTTATCATTATTTATTATCGGTCTTTGTTTGCTCTTGCTTTTGATGAAGTTTCCGCGCAGGCGATGGGTTTAAAATTAAAGTTTTTAAATACCGCTCTCTTGTCTTTAAGCGCCTTAACAGTAGCACTGGCAGTTAAAGCTGTTGGTGTTATGTTGGTGTCCGCTCTTTTGATTCTGCCGGCGGCGGCCGCTTTGCAGGGGGCTAAAAATTTTCGCTGGGCACTTATTCGTTCGGCAATTTTTGCTTTATTTTCTGTGTGGCTTGGTTTAGGGGCTGCTTTGGCTTTTGATTTGCCGGCCGGAGCCAGCATCGTGCTTGCCTCTTTTTTCTTGTTTCTCAGTGCTTACGCTACTGCTCATTTTAAGCGGTCTTAATGATTTATATTGACACAATTTAATTTATCCTATTAAATCAAAAATAGTTATTTTCAAAATTATCAACCATTAAAAAATTATGAAATGGAATGCAAGATAAAAAATATTTCTAATTTTCGGCGTTTTAAAATTATCCGCCTCAAATTAAAGATAATGAGACTCATTCTTTTGCTTACAACCATTAATGGATTATTATTAATTTTTTTCTTTCAGACAGCGCTTATCGTTAGCGCAATAATCGGATTTATTATCATCACGTTAATATATTTTCACGTGTTTGATAGAGTATTTTTAAATCTGTCGGTCTATTTAATCCCACACCGCCATAACAGTGCTGAGGAGACAATTAAATAAATAATCATAAATAAAAAGGAAGTTTTTCAACTTCCTTTTTTTAAACCCCCTTTTTCCAAAGAAAAGGAGCGAAAGAGAGAAGTATAAGACCGGAAACAATCCAGGCTGTTTCAATAGAATAGTTTTTGCCTAACCAACCGCCGCCGATCAGACCGAAAAAAGCTCCGGCATGTACGGTCATAGATTCCAGAGAAAGCATGGTTGCTCGGTTTTGTCCTTTGATGCGTCGGTTGATAATCGCTTTTTTTAAAGGGGCAAAAAGTCCGCGACCGAGTTCATGACTGAGAAAGAAAATTAAGGCTAGGCTGAAGATATTTGTTTGCCCACTTATTATCATCATTAGGCCGATGAAAGAAAAGACGATCGCTAATCCTCGTCCTTCGTGTCGGCTTTTTTTTGCCGTTAGAGGCGCTAGACGGGCTCCTAGATAGGCGCTGATAGCAATACCACTAAATATTAAGCCGAGACTCCACATCGGCATGTTAAAGCCTGTGCGAAAAAAAATAGTCCACTGCATATTTAAAGATTGAACGCTCATTGCTAAGATCGCGCTAGTGAGAGCGATGCGCACAAAGGCAGGACTATTTTTTCCGGCTTGCCAGCTTTCTTTTGCTACTATAAATATCGGTCGCCAGCTGAAGTTAAGGGATTGTCGTTTAAAGTATGGCTCTTGCATTAAGAAAATAGCGGCTAAAGCGGCGCCGAACATTCCAGCGCTGCTTAAGAGCCAGGGCAAGGAGAGATTAAGGGATCCGATTAATGCACCGAGAAAGCTGCCGATAATTATACCGGCTTGTTTGAATTTTTCTTCTCGCCGAAAAAATTCTTCTAAACTTATATCGGAACGGTGAAAACACAGAGAATCCACCGCCCAAGCCTCTAGGGCGCCAGAAATTAAAGCTGAACCACCAGCACCAATAATTTCCGCCAGGATAAAGGCAGGGAGGCTAGAGCTAAAATAGTAAAGCAAGAAAGATAGGCTCCAGGCGAGACAACCGCTAATTATTGAGAGTTTGCGCCCAAAACTGTCTGCTAAGGCGCCGGTCGGTATTTCCAAAATAAACACACTAAGCATAAAAACGCCGTTAATAATGCTCATTTGGAAAATGCTCATCCCCTTATCCATCAAAAATAATTGATAAGTGGTGAAAAAGAAAGCGGGAGCCAGGGCTAATAAAAAAGCCATTAGAGTAAAGGTGCGAATAATTTTAGTTTTCATAATTTTAGATTTTAAGATTTTGGATTTTAAGGAACAGAGACAGCCCTGATATAAAAAATCTCGGTCCTGATTCCATCAGACCGAGATTTTGCTGTTTTTATTTATGTGGCGGCGCTAATCGCCCTGTGTATAACTTATGGAGCTATCCTTCTTATTAACAGCAAAATCCCGATGCGGTTGCTTTCATGATTAAAAGCACCACAATCGATTGTAGTTGGGTTAACGCCGAGAATATAATTGTGCTGTTTTTGCCGTTTCATATATTTATTATCTACTTAAATATACGTAATTTGTTGTCTATTGTTACAACTTTTGCTAAAGAAAAAAGCCCCGTCTGCTTTAAGGGGGGCTTTCTTGTTTTTTTATTGCTTTTTTTTACCTGGCCATTTCTGGATCCAGGATTTTGTTGATTTTTTGATTTATCTGCAGCTCGTGCAGACGGAATGTCGCCGGATCGGCGAAGTTCTTAATATCATCCTTAATATTCAGCCAGTGTTGCTGAAAATTACTGACGACGACGTCTTCTTCGATGGCGTTGACACCATCTAAGAGGTAAATAAGCGCCTGGTGGCACTTATCTTCGCTTGGATTTTTTCCTAAGTACTCCCGTACCAGGCGGAAAAGCTCAACAAGCGCTGCGTTTTCTTTTTTTGCCATTTTCTAAATTTTAAATGAATACTCCTATTTAAATATAAAAATAATCTTTTGTCAATAATGGCCTAGGTCTTGACCTAAATATTTTTTTGCGTATCTGCTATAATTAACTTATGATTAATATTACTATCATTGCAGTTGGTGCCTTGAAAAATAAGGCCTTACAGAGTTTAACCGCCGATTATCAGAAACGCCTCGCTCCTTATGCGCGTTTACAGATAATCGAAACGGCGGCTGTTTCTTTTAATAAGAACAATAAAAATAGGGCAAAAAAACAAGAAAAAGAAGCTTTAAGTCGACTTATGCACAGGTATGAAAAAAGCGATATTTTTCTTTTAGCGGAAAAGGGCCGTATTTTTGATTCTCCTGGTTTTGCTAATTTTTTGCAGCAACGCGATGGTGGCAATTTAATCTTAGTAATCGGCGGGGCGCTGGGTTGGGAAGAGGAATGGGCAAAGACTTATCAGTGCTTATCTTTGTCGTCTTTAACCTTTCCACACGAATTAGCGCGCGTTGTTCTACTTGAACAATTGTATCGTGGTTTATTAATTAATGCCGGTAAAGAATATCATTATTAATTTTTTTGTTATAATTATATTTAGGCTAGACTGAAAAAAAAGCCTTTTGGGAAAAAGGCTTTTAATTTCTTAGATTTGCGCTTGCGTAATCAAATCTCGGATGATCGTTAAGACCTTCACTAAGATTTCACCAGCAAGAGCAGATATTTCTTCAGGCAGGGCCCAACGCAGAACCAAGAGAAGCATCATGACCCCGAGAAAACCATTCAATTCTTTAAACATAAATTTAATTCTTATGTTTATAAGAAGAGGGAACGAAGAGTGACGAGCTCTTGGTCTGTCGATTTTTTCTTTTTGAAAAACCGCCCTCCCGTTCCTTGGCGGCAAATTTTCTGCCAACAAAGAGGGGGAGATTTGGACCAGCTTATTTGAAGGTGCTGTTTAACATTAATAATACGTTTTTATCGCTCTTTTGTTACATTGTGAATAATCGAGCCTTTTGTTTATTTCTTATGTCGCTAATCATTTTTAAACACGATAAAACTTTGGGGTCTTTACTTAACAAAAAAGCTTCTGCAAATAAAGCCGCTATTTTAGGTCGTTTTTTTAAGACTGGCCCTGGCCAATATGGCGCCGGTGATCGTTTTTTGGGTTTGACTGTGCCTTTTATTCGTCGTTTGGCTGGTCGTTATTTGAATGCTTCGCCAACCTTATTGGCAGAGCTGTTGATTAATCCTTATCATGAAGTCCGTCTTTTGGGTGCTTTAATCATTACGGAAAGATATCAAAGGGCTCGTACAGAAAAAGAAAAGGATCAAATTTGTACGTTTTATCTAAAAAACCGTTCGGCCTTAAATAATTGGGATTTAGTTGACGTAACGGTTTATAAGGTCTGGGGGGATTATTTACTACGTCATCCAGCTAAGCGTTCTCATCTATATCGTTTTGCCCGCTCACGTCATCTCTGGGAGCGCCGTATGGCGGTTGTGGCGACAATGGCACTGATTAAATCCGGTGAATTTAAAGAAATAATTTCTTTAAGTGTTAGTTTAATAGCTGACAAGGAAGATTTAATTCATAAGGCGGTTGGTTGGATGTTAAGAGAAGTGGGTAAAAAGGATGAAAAAGTCTTATTAGATTTTCTGGATAATTATGTCGCCCGTTTGCCGCGCACTTCTTTGCGTTATGCGATTGAACGCTTAGC
>CAIZYV010000078.1 GCA_903937325.1 Candidatus Falkowiibacteriota bacterium
AAGATCAAATTAAAGGAATTGTCCAAGCCGGCATCTCTTTAGGAGCTAGTAGTAATATTGAAAGATACAGCGATATTTTAACCGTATTAATGATGCAAAACGGCGCCAATATGATGAATGGCACTCAAGTACTTTTTAATACCGTACCAGCCGCAGCCAAGGAAACTAATTATAATCCCGGACTAGAAGCCCTACGCTTCTATATTGATTTTTCTAATCCCGCCAAAGAAGTTTATTCCTGGAACAGCGAACTACCTAATGCTTTAGAAATGTTTATCAGCGGCAATCTAGCGATGATGCTTAGTTATTCATATAATCTACCAATAATTAAAGCTCAGGCACCAAAAATGAATTTCTCTGTCAGCAAACTCCCACAAATTGAAGGTAGTCCGATAGAAATAAACTTTGCCAACTATTGGGTAGAGACAGTATCTAAAAAAAGTAAATATCCAAATGAGGCCTGGGATTTTGTTCAATTCATTACTCAAGAAGAACAAGTAAAAAAATACTTAGACAAAACAAAAAAACCAACGGCTTTGCGATCTCTAATAAAAACTCAACAAGAAGATGCTGATCTCGGTGTTTTTGCCTCACAGCTACTCACAGCTAAAAGCTGGTATAAGGGTAATAATGCCGCAGCGGCTGATGCTGCTATTGGAGAAATGATTGAATCCGCCCGTCAAAATTACGACAAAATATTAGAAACAATAAACACCGGCGCTGCTAAAGTGCAGCAGACGGTTAAATAAATTTATGTTCAAAAAAACCATAATCGCTAGCATCTTCGTCTGTGCTTTATGTATAATTCCCGCTCTAGCCCAAGCGCAAACCGTCACGCAGATTGTCGACACAGAAAGTAAAACTGCTTCAGGTACAATTAAATACAAAACCGGTGACTATGATTTAAATGATCTTGTTCTAGTTATGGTTAATGCTTCAAAATATATTCTCGGTGTTGTCGGATCGCTCGCCCTAATAATGTTTGTGTATGGTGGCTTTATGTTTTTAATTTCAGGCGGAAGTAGTGATAAAATCAATAAGGCAAAAACAATATTAATTGCCGCCGTTATCGGCCTAGTTATCGTCTTCGCCAGCTATTTAATTATCAAATTTGTTCTCCAAGCAATCGGTATAAACTGGGAAGGAACGAATGCTGAAATTCAACAAGTGAGCCGACAAACAATAATGTCATAAAATAATATGTCCGGATTCGGCTTACAGCACACAGCAATAACAGAAAAGGCGGGTGAAAAATTGCGCGTCGCTCGCCAAGCACAATCTTTATCTTTACCGGAAATAGCAAAAAAATTACGCATTCGAGCTGAATATTTGTCCGCCTTAGAGAATGATGAATATGACCAGCTACCCAGCGGTTTATACGGTCGCCAATTCTTAAAAGAATACTGTCTTTTTTTACACATAGATGCTAAAAAAATTCTCCCTCTAACTCCGTTAATAGATAATCAGATTAGTAATAACCCATTTTCACAAAAAATCTTACAAAAATGGAAATTCTTCATTTTCCCCAAACTAATCCGTAACATCATCTTTATTCTCTTTTTCTGCGCCTGCCTATTGTATCTTCTAATTTATTTCCGCCGCTTAATTGCTCCCCCTAATCTTATTCTCGACTATCCCGATAAAAATCTACTAATCTCATCGCCTAATTTAGAAATATATGGTCGTAGTGAGCCAGAAACAGAGATTCGTATTAATAATACCAGTATCATGAGCGGACAAGACGGTTCTTTCCGCCAAGAAATAAAATTAAAGCAGGGCTTGAATAATCTTACAATAAGCGCCCAAAAAAAATACGGCCGAGAAAGCGTTATCCAGCGCCAAATCCTGGTCGAAAATAATTATGAGCAAATACAATGAAAGCGTCATATTTGACATAAATTTTATTTTAAATAGAATATCATTAGGAGAGGGCCAGCGTGTCGCTGAACTTGGCTGCGGCAATTTTGGTTATTTTGTCTTTCCTGCCGCTCGCTTAGTTGGCACCCATGGCCGCATCTTTGCCGTTGATATCTTAAAAAATACCTTAGAAGACATTAAAAAACGCGCTCTTCAAGATAATTTCCAGCAAATTGAGACAATTTGGAGTAATTTGGAAATTTATAAAGGCACAAAAATAGATAGCGCTAGTCTGGACAGAGCACTATTAATAAATATCTTGCATCAATCAGAGAAAAAGGCGGAAATTCTTAGAGAAGCGGTAAGACTGCTCAAACCGGGTAGCCGCTTACTAGTTATAGAATGGAAAAATACCGCCAACCCCCTAGGTCCAAAAATAGAAAAAAGAGTCAGTAAAGAATTATTAAAGGAAGCCGCCCCGAAACTAGGTTTATCCCTAGAATCAGAATTTGAAGCCGGCCCCTATCATTACGGTTTAATATTTTATAAATTATAACTCTATGGAAAATTTGCTCACCTGGCGCTTCTGGTTTAATTTACGTCCCGAAGCTCTCTTGCCCTTATTCACTAAATTATTTTTAGCCTGGCTGCTAATATTATTAATAGCCGCTGTTATCAGTGCTTTAAAACAAAGACAAAAAAGTCCTTACAAAAATATCTGGAAAAAGAGCTATGTCTTTAGTTTAAGTAATTTCTTGATTGGCGGTATTCTTATCTTTTTTAATTACGAAAGAGCCGCTTTTCTTTCCGCCCGCTTTTGGTTAGCTTTATGGCTAATAGTTATGATATTATGGCTTATCCCAATTTTTAAAGCCTATCGCCTTATTCCCTTAAGGAAAAAAGAGAGGGAACAAGAGCAAGAATTCAAAAAATACCTTCCTTAAAAAAAGCCCCTCCGGAAACGGAGGGGTTTTTTGATGAAGAAAAACCAGAAAAAAAATAAATATGATCAAACGAAATCAAATAGGTCGACGTGGAGAAATAGCTGCCACCCGTTATTTACAAACTAAGGGCTGGAAAATCATAAAAAGTAATTACCGCCTAGGAAAAAAGGAAATAGATATAATTGCTTCTTATCAAGGGAATATCAGCTTATTCGAGATAAAAACACGAAATGGCGCCAATGCTGATTATCCAATTGGCCAACAACAAAAAAAGAGCTTGCGCCAAGCTCATTTAGAATTTTGTGAAAAATATTCCTTAGAACCATCGACAGTCGCCTATGCTCTCTTAGTTCTAAATTACCAAGGACAGAAAGCAATCTTAACATATTATCCTGATTTTTTATAATACCCAGGCTCTTATGGTTCTAAAAACGCACGACGCCAAACCGTAATAGCTCCATCGAAAAAAACTGGCTGATAATTATCTCGTATAAAAACATCAACGGGGTTATTAATATCATGCCTAAAACGCCGCAAAGAAGGAGAGAAAACAGTCACAGCGCAAGATGGTGGCGCCGCTTTTAATTGCGCGGCCGCTTGAATAAATTGTGACTCGGTCTGATGGCCGGTAATTAGGATATCAAAAGAGGTAGCGCTTAATTTTCCTGTTTCTAAATAAACACCCGGAAGAAAGGGACCGACGTGTAAATATTCACCCGGACATTCGCGACGAATATAATCTAAAAAAGGATAAGGCGCTGAAAAAGAAAAATTAAACAATAAAAAAGCAAAAAAAATGCTTACCGGCCAAAGCCACAAATAACTCAAGATACCCAAACTAAGCCAAGACCATAAATCACGACGCCATCCCTTGATCGACAATAAGAGCTCAGGCAATAGAGCAATAAGCGGGCTTAAAGCTAAGCTGAGGTGATAATAATCCGGCAAAGGATAACAAGAAATTAATAAAGCGCCTGTAATGACAAGTAAAAATAATTTAGACTTAGTAAGCTGTGTTCGCAGAGTAAAGATAAGGGCAACAAAAGCCACAAAGGCTAATAACAAAAGATTGTATGAAATGCGGTTCGATTCTAAATAATTAAAAAGAGGGAAAATAAGTAGATTATTCCATAATAAAACCGGCGGCCAAAAAAGTAATAAAACTACTAACGACGCTAAAATACCAAAAATATAAAGCAACACGGGTTTAATTCTATTTCTAAACCCTAGTTCCAAAGGCTGAAATAATAAGAAAAGACCGCTCGCGCCACCAAAAGCTAAGCCTTTCTGCTGCAAAGTGATAAGACTAAATCCGGCCAATAAAGCGGCTATAAAAAGAAAACGGCGGCGGCGGGAAGATAAATAGATAATAAAAAAATAAGATGACCAAATAACCAATATAAGCTGAAAAAAATTATGATTAATTATCCATAACCAGGAAGAACTAAGAATGAAAAAAAATGGTACTAGTAAATTGAAATTTCCCGGCTTTAATTTCTCTGCTATCTTATACAAACCTAAAGCACCGAGCAAAAGAAAAAATATAGATAAAATCTTGGCCGACCAAAAACTGACACCAACCACATACCACAAAGCGGCAATCAAATAAAAACTTAAAGGTGGTAAAAAAGAAAAGAAGTCAAAATACAGGCGACGTCCATTATATAAATTCCAAGCACCATTTAAAGTAACTCCTTCATCACCATTTAAAAAATGATCAGCATGAAAAAAAATAGCCAGAGCAATCAAGCCTAAACAATATAAAAAAATGTAAATTTTTCGGCGATTAATTATAGTCATCAGATGCATAAATTAAACTTAAAGAATCTTGAAAAATAATATGCCAGCGCGAAGAAGCCTCAAGATACTGGCGTAAATAATTAGGAGAACTGAGTTCTTCAACAGAAATTTGAAAAATAAATTTTTCCCAAAAACGTATAGGGCTAATATCGTCGCGAGCGCTTATTAATACTAGTTTGATATCATGCTCACGCAATAAAGCATCAATATCCGTACCAAGCTGACGAAATTTTAAATATTCTTCCAAGATCGTCTTATCACGATAGCTAGTTTGCGGCATCCGGCC
>CAIZYV010000079.1 GCA_903937325.1 Candidatus Falkowiibacteriota bacterium
TAATATTTATTCTTTTTAAAATTTAGTTTGAAAATAATTTTTAATTTCTTCTACTTTAATTTTCACTTGTTGCATTCCATCTCTCTCACGTACGGTCACTTCATCTTTTTCTAAAGTATCGAAATCAATTGTCAGACAAAAAGGTGTACCAATTTCATCCTGACGACGATAACGTTTGCCAATATTGCCATTATCGTCAAACTCACAACGATAATCTAATTTTAGCTGATTAAAAATCTCACGAGCTTTAGCAACTAATTCCGGTTTATTCTTTAATAAGGGAAAAACAGCAATTTTTATTGGGGCCAATTTTGGTGGTAAGGCCAAAACAATGCGCAAATCTCCGTCCAATTCTTCTTCACGATAGAATTCTGTTAAAACAGCCAGAAATGTTCGCCCTACACCGGCCGAGGTTTCAATAACATGAGGAATAAATTTTTGATTACTTACCGGATCGAGATAATTTAAATCTTGGCCCGAAGCTTGGCTGTGAACAGATAAATCATAATCTCCGCGCGCATGCACACCTTCAAGCTCTTTAAAACCAAAAGGAAAATTATATTCGATATCATAAGCCTCCTTAGCATAAAAAACCAGATTTTCATGCTTATGCCATTTTAAATTAGTCTCTTTAATCCCAAGGCTAAGATAAAAACTCCAGCGCGCTTGCCGCCATTCTTCATAATACTGCGCATCATCTCCAGGCTTAATAAAATATTGCATTTCCATCTGTTCAAATTCCCTGGTCCGAAAAATAAATTGTCGAGCAGTAATTTCATTACGGAAAGCTTTACCAATCTGCGCTACCCCAAAAGGAATCTTGACCCGGCTAGAATCGAGGACATTTTTAAAATTAACATAAATCCCCTGACAAGTTTCACCGCGTAGATATGTCGGCTCTTTGCTCCAATCACCGGTAAAGTTACCGAGATTAGATTGCACTAGTAAATTAAATTGCTTGGCCGGCGTAAAATCACTCGCACCGCAATTTGGACATTTTATCTTATCTTTATTTTCATTAAAAATATTATTTATTTCTTCTTCGGACATTTTTTCATCAGCAAACACACCAACTTCTTCAAGCATAGTATCAAGACGTAAGCGACTATGACATTTACGGCATTCTGTTAGAGGATCAGAAAATCCCTTAACATGTCCCGAAGCTTTCCAAATTTTTGGACTCATAAAAATAGCAGAATCTAGACCGACAACATCGTCCCGAAGTTGAGTCATTGCTTTCCACCATTCTTTCTTAATATTATTTGCCAGCTCGACACCATAGGGGCCAAAATCGTAAACAGCGGTGAAGCCGTCATATATTTCCGAAGAAGGAAAAACAAAACCTCGGCGTTTGCAGAGAGAAACAATTTTATCCATTGAATTATTGGCTTCTTTTTTCGTCATATGAGTTGGTAATTTTATTAATTTATTTTTTGTCTCCTTCAACTTACATTTCCTCTAGATAAGAAAGTCCTAAAAGACTAAAACCATTAAATAATACTTGGCGAACTGATAGTAATAAATCTAGACGGGCCGATAAAAGTGATTTCTCAGCTTTCAAAACATTAACTTCATGATAATAATCATTGAAAGATTGAGCCAGCTCGAATAAATAACGGGCGATAAGCGAAGGGTCTCTTTGTTCACCGGCTTTAGACACTAATTCTGGAAATCTTGCTAAACACAAAACAAGGGCACTTTCTTTAGGATGTGTTAATAGGCTAATATTGGCATCCAGCGTCTTAATAACGCCGGCTTTACGAACTACACTTGCTAAACGCGCACCGGTATACTGCAAATAAGCAGCAGTAAAGCCTTCAAAACGTAAGGCTTCATCTGCATCAAAAACTATCACCTTATCTGAACTTACTTTTAACATTTCAAATTTAAGGGCGGCAAGCGCCAAGTTTTCCGCAATGGCTGCGACTTTATCGGCTGACCAATCGTCATGTCGGCTAACTACGGCAATATGCGCCCTGTTTAAGGCTTCAGCAAGAATTTCATTATAAGTAATAACATTGCCGCTACGAGAAGACATCATGCCGCTTTTTAAAGTAACAAAATCATAACCAAGATGAGTAATATTAAATTTCTCCCCGGCTAAAACAAATATTTGCGCTAATTGCTTAAAATACAAGCCCTGACGAATATCGACAACGTAAACTGATTCTTGCAACTGATAATCCTTAAATTTATGCTTGGCTAAAGCTAAGTCTGCCACCGGATATAGAGCCGTACCATCAGAACGGATAATTGGCAGCACGCCTAAACCATAAGCCTCTAAATTAGCGATGATAGCGCCCTGGCTTTTAACAAAAATCCCCTTCTTCAAAAACTCGGTAACCAAGCACAAGCCGTCATTAATCATTTCGCTTTCATAAAATATATGCTCAAATTTGATACCGAGACGCTGATAAATTTCATCAAAGTAAGCAATGCTCCATGACCTCGTTTCCTTCCAAAGCTCATAGATATCGCCGCTGCGACTTTCAATTTCTTTCATTGTCTCCACCACTTCCGCTTTTGCAGTTTCATCATCACCAATATTTTTAGCAGCTGAGCTGTAACAATCACCTAAAATTTTACCCTTAGAACCATTGGCTTTGGCAAACTCTGGGTGTTGCCGCCAATTCCATAAAGTTTTAGCGACATGAATGCCAAAATCATTAATATAAGAAACAGGAATAGCCTGATAGCCATTAAAATTAAGAATGCGTTGCACGGCGTCGCCATAAAACAAATTACGCAAATGTCCGACATGATATTCTTTATGCGTATTAGCATTAGAATATTCAAACATAATCTTTAAACCACTACCACTGTCATTCCGACCGAAATCATCTCCAGATGCTTTAATATCTTGAATAGCACCGCCCGCTAAAGAGGAGGGGTCAAGAAAAAAATTAAGATAAGGACCGACAGCTCTAACTGTTTTCACGATAGTTTCTAAAGATGAGGATAGGCTCTCAGTCAATTCTTTAGCTAAGGCCGCGGGATTCTGGCCACGACTTTTTGCCAAATTAAAAAGGGGTAAACTTAAATCTCCTAAATCAGTCTGGGGAGGATATACAAAATCAAGCGGGCTTACTCCCAAAATAACGGCTAACTTTTCTTTTAACTCTAATAAATACATAATTATTCGGCCTTGATTTTAATAAATTGTCGTTTACCGCGCTGACAGATCAAGCCGGAGCTTATTGCAATCTCCTGCTGGCTATCATTTATAATTTCGAGCTTATCTAAGGAACCAATTTTAATACCTCCCTGTTCAATTAATCGACGAGCTTCACCGCGACTAGCGCTCAAACCAAGAGCGACTACTAAATCAATCACTTTATAAGTTCCCGGCTTTAATATTTTTTCATCAATATTAAGCGGCACTTCTTTATTTTGAACAATGCGCACAAAATTATCCTGAGCTTGAATAGCCGCTTCTTCACCGTGATTAATTTTAGTTATTTCCCAGGCCAGCCTCATTTTTGCATCACGTGGACTCAGGGTGCCTTCATCCAGACTAGCAACAAATGTTTTTGCCTCTTCCCAGGGCATGACAGTACAAAGAGCAAAAGCTGATTGAAGCACGCCATCTGGCCA
>CAIZYV010000080.1 GCA_903937325.1 Candidatus Falkowiibacteriota bacterium
AATGTGGGCGCACAAGGATTCGAACCCTGGACCCCTTCGGTGTAAACGAAGTGCTCTAACCAGCTGAGCTATGCGCCCTTATAAAAGGGTGGGCGAAAGAGGACTTGAACCTCCACGGCCTTGCGGCCACAAGCCCCTCAAGCTTGCGTGTCTACCAATTCCACCATCCGCCCTTATTTAAAGGGGCAAAAAGCCCCTTTATAAATCAATAATTAATCTTAGCGAACAACTTTCTCTGTCAATTTTTTCTTGTAACCCTTCTTCAAAAAATACAGTTTCGCACGACGAACTTCTGCAATCTTTTTTACTTCAATTTTAGTAATCGTCGGTAAATTCAAAGGGAAAATCTTTTCCACGCCAATACCATCTGATACTTTACGTACGGTAATAGTGCCGCCCTTTTCTTTATTGTGCTTACGCGCAATAATCATGCCTTCAAAATATTGAATGCGTTCTTTTTCTTCGCCTTTGGAGTTTAGTTCTTTAATCTTTTGATGGACACGCACCGTCATACCGGGCTTCAAATCAAATCCAGCCTCCTCAGTATCAGCTTTTGTCACAGTTTTCTTGTCTGACATATAAATTTGGTAAAAACCAGAAACGAGATGTTTTTCACCTCGCTCAGTCTAAATTACTTAAGTCTTGTCTAATATTATAATCAAAATTAACACTTGTCAAGGCGGGAACGAATAAAGGAGTAAACTTGCTGAAAGGATTCTTCTGGGCTTAGATTAGTGGTATTTAGATATAAATCATAATTTTCTCGCTTAACCCCGACAATGCCATAATATTTCTTATAACGCAAGTTGTCACTCAATAAACGCTGACGAATACTACTTTTAACAGCCGAAACACTGTTTAGCTGATGATCTTCGTTCCTATTATTTTCTTGCTGTAAATGGCTAAAAACACGTCTAGCACCCTCATCCTCGTCGACATCTAAATAAATCTTCAAAGAATGGGGAATAAAATACCAGGAGGTCCGCCCCTCGATAATAAAATTATCATCCATTTTACCTAATTTCTGCTGATAAAAATCAACTTCCTGATCAGTTTGAGGGTCGCTCTCTCCCAATTTATTATATTCCGCCAAAGTCAGGCCTCTTTTAGCAGCGATTTCTCGCCGTAAACCGCCCATATAATAACGTGGCCAGCCCAAAGCATCGGATAGTTTCTGCGCAATCGTAGATTTACCAGAACCACCGGCACCGCTTAAAGAAATGATCATAAAAAATAAAAAGCGCGAAATAAATAGATTAATTACACGCTCTGTCAAGAAAGTTTGAGCCATTTTGCTTTTACCCGCGAATCATATTATAATAATACCATATTTATGAGAAGGAGCAAGCCGCAAAATCAGCGGCTAAGCCATTAATCCCGCGCAAGCGCGCTTTTTTATGTATTTAGAAAAATTAGAAATCCAAGGATTTAAATCATTCGCTCACAAAAATAAATTGATTTTTTCCAATAAAATCGATGCCAACGGCAAAAGAGGCTTAACTGCTATCGTCGGCCCCAACGGCTCCGGTAAATCTAATATTGCCGACGCAATACGTTGGGTGCTAGGGGAACAAAGTTTAAAAACATTGCGCGGCAAAAAAAGTGAGGATGTAATCTTTTCCGGCTCTGACCAAAAAAGCCAACTCAGCATGGCTGAGGTGTCTTTATATTTAAACAATGCCGATCATCGCCTCTTACCGACAATAACAACAGATAACGGCGAACCGGAAACTGACGCTTCTGGGCGATCTTTATCACCCCTAGATTACGATGAAATTATTATCACTCGTCGTCTTTTTCGCAACGGCGAAAGTGAATATTTACTAAACAACAATCGCGTCCGTTTAGCTGATATCCAAATACTGCTTGCAAAAGCTAATGTCGGACAAAAAACTTATAGCGTAATCGGCCAAGGTATGGTCGAAAATTTTCTCAATACCGGCGCAGCTGAACGACGAGATTTTTTTGATGAAGCAACGGGTATTAAGCAATTTCAGATAAAGCGCGACATCGCGTTGAATAAATTGGAAAATAGTTATGAGAATCTGCGTCAAGTAGAAATGCTCTTAAATGAAATAAAGCCTCGTCTCAAGATGTTAACTAGACAAGTAGATAAATTGAAAAAACGAGGAGAGTTAGAAGAAGAATTACGCTCAAAACAATATTGCTACTATTTCCGTCTTTTTGAAGAAATAAACGTTAAATTCAACCAAACTAACGTCAGCTTGCTCACTTTAGAAAAAGAGAAAAGAGAAAAAGAAAATGATTTGAACAAAATTAATGATGATTTAAAAAAAATACAACACAGTGATGATGGCGCTGTCGTCTCTTTACGTCAAGAAAATATCCGTCAAGCGCAAAATAAGCGTTTAAAAATAGTTCAAGATATCGCTCGCCTAAATGCCGAATTGGAATTGCACTTGGAATCACAGGGCCAATTCGATATGGCTTGGCTAAACAATAAACAAGAAGAATTGAAAAATGAACAACAACGACTGCAACAAGAAATAAAAGCCAGCGACGGACAAGACTTAGAAAATAAAGAAACTGCCTTACGCTTAGCTCTACAAGATGTTGGTGAAGAAATAAATCATTTAGAATCAGCCAAACAAGCAAACGAAAAACGCCAACAAGAAAAAAACCAGTTATTACAACAACTAGCACGTTTAGATGCTATTTTAGAGGCAAACCTGGAAGCACAAGGGCAATTCGACGTCGCTTGGCTAAATAATAAACAAGCAGAATTAAAAGTATCTTTAGATTTATTAAATAAAGAAATAATCGCCATTAATTCCGAAGAAACATTGGAAGCGATTAAACAACTGGAAGGTCGCCGTTCTCAGCTTGATAGCTTAATTGCTCATGGTAATAATGATTTACAAACAATTAATCGTGAGTTAAAAGCCAGCGCTAAACCGGCAGCCGGACGAGAAGAAATAAATAGCAGCATCGACCGTTTTCTCAAACGTTTAGATGACATCAAAAATGAGCAAGATTTAGAAAAAATTAAAATTTTAATAGAAGAGGCAAAACAAGAATTTCAGAAACAAATTCGTTCCCTAATTGATGGAGAAAATGCCGACAGATTAGAACGAGCTAAATCTTTGCAAGAAGAAATAATAAAAAATAATGAAAGTCGACAAACATTGATGATGGAAATTGGTGAATTAAGATTAGAGATCTCAACCAAACAAGAAAGACGACGTTTACT
>CAIZYV010000081.1 GCA_903937325.1 Candidatus Falkowiibacteriota bacterium
ATTTTTCCTAATATTAAATAATATATTTAATATTTGCTAGAAAATTAGGCTTAGTCTTGCATTATCCCCAAATACATGCTATAATAGTAATAGTTAAACAGTTCTCTTCACTAATCTCTTGAATATTACCGGCGCTAGTACGGTAAAGAAAAGCTATAATAGCTTCTTGAGCAGGAAAACAGGGCTAATCAAAAAGAGGAAAAAGACTTAATAGAATCTAAAAAAGTAATTTTATCAAGTTTTTATCTGAAAATTAGCACAATTAATCAAAATAAATATTTCTGCGAAGAATTGGTAAAGAGAAAAAGCTTTAAAACTAGCAAAAGCTCCCAAATAATCCTGGCAAAACACAAGCTAGGATTGGAGCTCAGACGAGGCCCATTATTTATATACTTTATTTTTATAAAAAACGGCCCGTTCTGGGCTCCTTTTTTATTCAGCCAATCGACTTACCTCTAGTAATTGCTTTTTATACTTAATTCTGATAAATAAGTAGTAGTTCAATTTAATTAAATAATTATTATGTCTCTTTCTATCGGGATTGTCGGTTTACCAAATGTGGGCAAATCAACTCTCTTTAATATCCTCACGAAAAAAAATGTCGATGCAGCTAATTATCCTTTCTGCACAATTGACCCGAATGTCGGCGTCGTTAAGGTGCCTGATAAGCGCTTAGATGAACTTGCTGCTGTCTCTAAACCGCTTAAAGTCATCCCGACAGCGATTGAATTTGTTGATATCGCCGGTTTAGTGGCTGGAGCGAGTAAAGGAGAGGGGCTGGGTAATCAGTTTCTTGCTCATATTCGTGAATGCGACGCGATTTGTGAGGTTGTCCGCAATTTTCAAGATAAAAATATAATCCATGTCAGTGGGGTGGTTAATCCAAAAGAAGATAAAGAAACGATCAACTTGGAATTAATTCTAGCCGATTTAGGTAGTATCGGAAAGAGATTAGAAAAAACTCGTAAAGAAAGCAAAAGCGGTAATAAGGAATTAATTGCCCAAACAGTAATTCTTGATAAAATTTATCAACATCTGGAAAAAGGTCTAGCCGCCCGCTCTTTAGAGTTTAGTGAAGAAGAAGGCCTATTTGTTAAAGCGCTTAATCTATTAAGCTTAAAACCGATCATTTATCTATTAAATGACGATGATGCTAGTTCTTCACCTGATTTAGGAGAAATGGATGGAGAGGTGATTACCGTTAATGTCAAAATAGAAGCCGAAATTGCCGCCTTAGCCGAAGAAGAACAGGCAGAATATATCCAAGAACTTGGACTGGAACAAAGCGGTTTAGACAAACTAATTGCCGCCTCCTATAAATTATTAGGCTTAGATACTTTTTTCACTACCGGCCCCGATGAAAGCCGTGCCTGGACGATAAAGCACGGGGCTAAAGCACCGGAAGCGGCCGGTGTTATTCATACTGATTTTATTAAAGGTTTTATTCGCGCCGAAGTTATTAACTGGGAACAGTTTGTTGCTATCGGTAGCGAAAGCAAGGCTCGCGAACAAGGTTTAATCCGCACTGAAGGTAAAGACTACGTTGTCAAAGATGGAGATGTTTGCAACTTTTTAGTCAATCGTTAATTATTGCTCAGATTTTTCCAAACAAAAAAATCCGCCCCTTAAGGCGGATTTTTGTTATTCCTAATTTTAACGCGCTAAAGGAATCATCGGCGGACGCTCATGGTTAATAGTTTTGGGCGGCTGATTTGGCGGACCGTAATTACCAGCCATGCCAGTGCCAATATGTTCTCGCTGAGCTTGAGCAGCGGAAACGGTTGGAGCTGAATTAAGATGAGAAATAGAGGGAGAGCGTCGGCCTGGAATATGTTCATCGGCAGTCGCGAGATCGCGGGAAAAACGTGGTACCACAGGAGCTTCTTCTTCTGGATGTTTAATTTTCGGCTGAGAATCAGAGTTATCCTCAGAGAGATGCTTAAGTATTTTTCTCACCATTAACTTGTTTCTTCCCTGCAAAGGAGAGGCGTGTTGAATTTGCGATAAGGCAGCATTACGTTGAGTATAACCAAATTTACCTTTTCTAATAAGCAGTTGATATTTACGCACCGCTTTAACAATTGCCTCTTGATTATCAGACAAAGGTTGCATCAAGCTACTACTTTTAACTGCCACTTTCAGTTTATTCTTAAAACTACCGACACCGGCCAAAGCTCTAAATTTATCGCCGCCGCCAGGAAGATGATCAATGATGCCCATATTATTTTTCTAAAATTATCAGCTCACGCCAAACACGCTGACCTTCGCGATGGTAAAGTAAGGTATCACGGTAGCTTAATTTAAGCCAAGGAAGTTTTTGAAATTTTTCCGGCACCGCTTTAACCATCTGCCACTTATCCAAAGATGGTTTTAAAAATTCATGGCCAAAAAATACCGGCCAAACCATGGCTACACGACCACCAGGTTTGAGAATCCGATAAAAGTTACTCATCGATTCAGCGTACAAATTTTCCAATTCTCTCTTCACTGCTTCAATATCGTCTAAACCACGTTGAGGACCGAGATACGGTTCCGTTACGATAATGTCAACGCTGTTTGGCTTAAAAAATTGTGATAAGCGCATGGCATTTTTAATATGGAATTTCGGCCTAACATCTAAACCATACAATTCTCTAATCCATTCTGCATTAACACGACTATCTTTTATGGCTCTTTCTGACAAATCTGTACCAATAAGATTCTGATAACCCATCAGCATTGCTTCAGTTATTATTGTGCCGGAACCGCAAAAAGGATCGAGAATCATATCGCCGCGACTACGAGCACCAGCACAGTTAATTAAAATCTGCGCCAGCTTCGGCGGCAGCATACCAGAATGATCATCACGAGCCGGACGACCAAAATCACGACGAGATAAATCTTTAAAAGGCTGAATGGCTAAAGTACGAACAACAAATAAATCTTGCCTGTGCAGGAAAAATATTAATTCCGCCCCCTTACTTAATAATTTATTCTGACCAACAACTACGCTAGACAACTCTTTATCTCGGCTCGTTACTAATCGGGAAGAAATATTTAACAACTTCAATTCTTTTTTAATATTTAAACCGAGCTTGTCAGCCGCAAAACGACCACCGACACCTTGATCAGACAAGCCAAATACTAATTTACCTTCACCGCGCGAGGCTTTATCGACTAATAAGCGAGCGCAACGCTTGGCTAACTGCGGAGTAGGGGTGCTTAAAGGCGTAAAAAATTCAATCTGTCCTATTTTTAATACACCACCTAAATTTTTAATCAAGCTTTCCGCCGCAATTTCTGCGTCTTTTTTAATTAAAATACGCTCATTTTCCCAAAATAAGCCAGATTCGCCCAAAACAGAAGCAATTTCCGCCACTGACCAGGCTGGGTGAGTCCCTAAAATAAAAGCATAATCCATATATCTTCATAATGCCCTAACTCTTGCTTTTTTTCAAGCTTTATGATAAATTAAGAGCACAAAAAAATATTTATATATCTTTCCCATATTTTGGCCCGATGGCCGGAATAATTCCGCCTCTTAATAAACGACGGAATTAAAGGTATTCTTAGAAACCCAAATTCTAGAGAATACTTGGGTTTTTGTTTAATTAAGAGAATAAAAAAATGTTAAGCCGTGCTTACATTGTTTTTAATCTCCTTATGCTAAATTATGTCTAAAAGCAAAGCCTCGGGACCGAGCCGTTATGAACTGCTCTTTATCGTCCCTAATAATTACACCGAAGAAGAAGCAAAAACAATTGTCGCTAAAGTAGAAGGCGTCGTCAGCGAACAAGGAGCAAATATTGTCTACCGTGAATTCTGGGGAAAGAAAAAATTAGCGTATATCATTAAACAGAATCATTACGGCTATTACAGCCTCTGCGAATTTGATTCCGAAAAAAATGTTATTGCTAAAATAGACCGCACTTTACGTCTCTCTCAAGAAGTTCTACGCCACCAAATTGTCAGCGCCGTTGTGCTTAGTGATGCAGAAAGAGCAAAAATAAAAGATAAACAAGAACAATCGGCAGTAAAGAATGAAAAGAAAGACGAAAAACCGATTAAGGAAAAAGCGGCAAGACCAACAGCGGTCAGAACCGAAAAAAACGAAAGTAACAAAGCAGAATTAAAAGACTTGGATGAGAAGTTGGAAGGCATTTTAAGCGCTCAAGACCTCTTATAAACTAATTTGCTTAATTTTATAAGCGCGTTTATAAAGTTAAGTTCTAAGCAGTATGAACTTAAACAAAGCTATGGTCATTGGCAACTTGACCCGCGATCCGGAAATGCGTAATACCCCCTCCGGACAGAATGTTGCATCTTTTAGTGTTGCCACCAGTATTACCTGGACCGATAACGCCGGACAGCAACAGAAGAAAACAGAATTCCATAATATTGTTGCTTGGAGAAAATTAGCCGATATATGCGGTCAATACTTAAAAAAAGGTTCTAAGATTTATCTCGAAGGCCGTTTACAAACAACTGATTGGGCTGGTCAGGACGGCGTAAAAAGATATCGTACTGAAATAGTCGCTGAAAATATGATTATGCTTGATAAAGCCGGCAATAGTGAAGGCTTCGGTAATAACTCCTTTAGCAGTAACCAGACTGCTCCGAAAGCACCAAGAGTCGAAGAAGAACTGCCGACCATTAACGCCGACGAGGAAGAAGAAATCCGCGTCGAAAATATACCGTTTTAAAAATTTAAACGCTCAATAAACCTAATATGAACAATAAGAAACAAAAAGACTGCTTTTACTGTGTTAACCAATTAGAAGTAGATTACAAAGATGTCCGCACTCTGCGCCGCTTTATCAATTTCTATATGAAGATTTTACCCGGCGATCGCACCGGCATCTGTTCCTGGCACCAGCGCAAGCTTACTCAGGCGATTAAACGCGCCCGCGTTATGTCTCTGCTCTCTCCGACTCACAAATAAATCTACAAAAATTAAGCAGTGTAAATTATGTTGAACTTCAACGAAATCAAAATCGGTAAAGTTATTCTTTTGAATAATGAACCTTTCGTCATCGTCAAAACCGACCATCACAAAATGGGCCGCGGCGGAGCTGTCTTAAAAGTAAAATGTCGCAATCTTATAAACGGCAATATTTTGGAACGCACTTACCAAGGTGCAGAAAAAGCGGAAGAAGCGGAGACGGAAAAAAAGAAAGCAAACTTCATGTACAAAGATAAGGACGAAGCTTATTTCATGGACAATGAAAGTTACGAACAATTTAATCTGCATGTTGATGAAATCGGTGACAAAGTGCAATTCTTAAAAGAAGGCACCGATGTCAACGTCTTATACTTTAACTCTAAACCGGTAGCCATCGACTTACCAATTAAGATGGACTTCAAAGTTATTTCCGCTCCTCCTGGCGTCAAAGGTAATTCGGCTGGTAACGTCAACAAGCAAGTGGAAATAGAAACCGGTGGTCTTATCAACGTTCCGATGTTTATCGAAGAAGGTGATATCATCCGCTTGAACACCGATAGTGGCGAATACGTCGAAAGAGCAAATTAATATTTTGATTAAGCAGAAACCGCTCCTTCACAGGGGCGGTTTTTGAGCCAATAAACCTAATCGACAGGCGGGATATTCGTGCTATAATCAAAATATATGGAAATATTAACCATTGCCAGCCTAATCTTATTTACTATTATCGCCATCCTCCGACTGGATTGGGCTCTTTTCTTAACTTTAGCTGCCCTCCCAGCCTATCTTCTACGCTTCAATCTCGGGCCAATCCCCATGACTACGCTAGAAGCGATGATTCTTATTATCTTTGCCGTCTGGTTCTGCAGAGAAAAGCCGTGGCGTAGGTGGAAAAAAACTGACTGGAAAAATAGAAGGCAAAAATATCCTTATCACTGGGAGATTATTGGTATTTTAATCGCCGCTTGGACGGGCTTAGCCATCGCGGGTTTTGATAATGCCGCTCTAGGTATTTTAAAAGCTTATTTCTTGGAACCGATAATGCTATATATCGTCATTATCAACCACGGCCAAAGATCGAATAGAAAATTCATCTGGCCTTTAGCTTTTTCGGCAGCGATAATTAGTCTAGTTGCAATTTTTCAACAATTAACTGGTCTTTTTATCTTTAATGATTTTTGGGCTTTGGCTTCACAAAGACGAGTGACATCAGTCTTTGCTTATCCTAATGCCGTTGGCCTTTATCTCGCACCAATAATTCCCTTACTAGCTGCACTCTTCGCCTCTTACCCTCGCCGTAGTAATTTAATAACGGCCGGAAAAAAAATATTACTCCTTATAATTATTATATCCTCTTTAGCTGCCATCTTTTTCGCTAAATCAGAAGGCGCTTTAATTGGCTTAGCAGGAGGAGTAATGATAACAGCTTTAATTTACAATCGACGTTCACGACAGATAGCGATAGGAGTAGCTGCTATTGGGTTCATCATTTTGGTATTATCGACACCGCTTTGGCAATACACTCAAAAAAAAGCGACACTGATGGATTTAAGCGGGCAAATACGCCGCCAACAATGGAAGGAAACTATGCAAATGCTGACAGATGGACATTTACTAAGCGGAGCCGGTTTAAGTAATTATCAAGAAGCCGTGAAAATATTCCACCAAGAAGGTATTTTTGTAAAAAATGATGATCCCGACTGGTATCGCCAAGTAGTGTGGAATAATGAATATAAGAAAAAAGTCTGGCAGCCAACAGAAATATATATGTACCCCCACAATATATTCCTAAACTTTTGGACGGAGATTGGCTTATTTGGCGCCCTGCTCTTTAGCTGGTTAATAGGCCGCTATTTGTATGAAGCGATTAGACTACAGAAAAAAATGGAACACCGACCAAAAATGATCGTTCTCGGTTTAATCGCCGCTATGAGCACACTGCTTATCCATGGTTTAGTGGACGTACCTTATTTCAAAAATGATCTAGCCATAATCTTCTGGCTGCTTATCGCTCTACTCGGAATAATAAAAATAAAACAAAGGAAAAATATATGATATATCTGACTAAATATTTAGCCCAGGCTGGTGTGGCTAGTCGCCGCCAAGCAGAAGTTCTGATACGCAATGGGAAAGTTACAATTGACGGAGAACGCGCGCCTTTAGGCGTCATGGTCGAGGGCACAGAAGATATCCGTGTTCGCGGCCAAAAAGTTAATAGCCAAATGGCAGCCACTCGCTTGGTAATTGCCTTTAACAAACCAATAGGCTACACCTGTACTACACGCAGCTTTATAAATGAAGAAAATATCTTTAGTTTGCTACCACCGCAATATAAGAATCTTATTATTGCCGGCCGTCTTGACAAAGACAGTCGCGGTTTGCTTTTATTAACTAATGACGGTGATTTAGCTAACCGCATTACTCATCCTCGCTACGGCCATGATAAAAAATATTTGGTGCGCTTTGCCGGTGAAGATCGGCTCGATCTTGATGAAAGAGCTTTATACGCCCGCGCTAAAGAAGGCATCCGCTCTGAAGACGGAGAAATATTAACCGCCAAAAGCATTCGACGTGAAGAAGACCGCTGGGCAGTAACTTTAGGTGAAGGCAAGAAAAGACATATTCGCCGCTTATTCGCCGGCATGGGGTTAAAGGTCTCAGACTTACAACGAGTCGGCATTGGCACTTTAGGCTTAGGTGGTATTCCTCAGGGAAAATACCGTGTGCTTTCGGAAACTGATATCAAAAAAATAGTTAAATAGATAAGGAGAGGTGACTGAGTGGTTGAAAGTACCGCTCTCGAAAAGCGGCAAGGGTGAAAGCCCTTCGGGAGTTCGAATCTCCCCCTCTCCGCACTTAAAATACAAACACCCAAATGGGTGTTTTTGTTTTAATTTTATCTCAAGTTTATCCAGTTTTGTTATTATATAATAATAAAAAACATATAGATAAACAACAAATACAA
>CAIZYV010000082.1 GCA_903937325.1 Candidatus Falkowiibacteriota bacterium
CCGCTCTTAGCCATCTTCGCCGTAATTTCTTTCGCCAGTATGTGGTCTTTGGCTTTTTCTCAAGGCTGGAACCGGCCTCAAGATTTTTGGCTTTGGCCTCTTTCGTCTCTAATGATATCGGAAATAGCCTTAATGTTTACTTTATTACCGCTTAATTATTTAATAGCTGGTATTCTTTGTGCTTTAGCTTATTATTCCGTATTGAATTTTATCCGTTTATATTTGAATAATAATCTTAGCGCGCGCAAGATTAAAAATTACGCTCTATTTACAGCTATTAGCTTAATTATTATTTTATTAACTGCTCGCTGGCTTTAAATATATTTTATGAAAAACAATAATTTAATTACTATTTTAGTTGCTACAGTTTTTGGTTTACTGGCCGGCGCCGCCGGTGCTCTATTCTCCGGTTTTTATCTCGGTGTAAACGATAGCTCTTTAGCGTTTAGTCGAGAACTTAATTTAAGCGGTTATGGGGCCCTTTCTTCTAATTTAGTAATACGTGATCCTAAAAAAGTAGTGGTTAATCAGGATGTAAAGACCGATGAAACAATTAGGGATTTACGCGCTAGCTTATTGGGTGTTTTTGTTAAAAAGACAGATAAAAATGCTTATTATGAGCTGGCTAATCCTTTTTCTCAGGCCTTGGCGGCAACTAGTGATGGTTGGGTAATGGCGGCTTGGCCGAAAAATTTTCAAAAAACGGATATAGAAAAAATTATTACCGATTTCGTTGTTATAGACAGCTCTCGTAAAACTTATAAGATTGATAAGGTCTTAGCCGATCAAGAAAAAATAGGTGCTTTTATTTTTCTTCATTTACAGAATGCCTCTGGTTTGAATGTTCGACGTCTCATTCCTGATGCTGAGATTAATACTGGTCAATCTGTATTATTGTCCGCTGGTCGAGGCTCCTTCTTTTTAAATGCCTTGAGTTCGAAAAAGGCGAGCGAAACAGTTTTGTCGAGCGATATTTATTCTCAAGAGTTATCTTTGGCTTATGGCGAAGAAGCGCGTCCATCTTTTGTCTTTAATCTTTCTGGAGATATAATCGCCGCGGTTGATTGGCAGGGAAAATGGCTTGTTAGTCCGGCATTGGATAGTTACTGGCGCTCTTTACTTAAAACTGCTTCTTTGCGTGGACCTTATTTAGGCGTTAATTACCTTGATTTATCTGCTATAACTGGTGATGATAACTTGCCGGCGAAAGGGGCGCGATTACAAAGCAATGGTAGTGGGTCGGCAGTTTTAAAAAATAGTCCTGCAGAAAAAGCTGGCTTGAAATCAGGTGACATCATTACTAGATTTAATGGTGTAGAAATAAATACCAGCAATAATCTCTCCGTTTTATTAGCGGCTTATAGCCCGGGAGACAGTGTTGATATCACTTATTCTCGCAATGGTGTTAGCACTGATATTGAATTAGAGTTGAGTTCCTATTAATAATTATGAAAATAAGAAGTATTAAGCAAAAAAAGCAGTGGCGCGGACAACGTGTTTTTTTGAGAGTGGATTTTAATGTGCCAATAGTTCGAGGGCGTATCAGTGAAGATTATCGCATCGCTGCTTCTTTGCCAACAATTAAATATTTACAAGAGCGAGGCGCTAAGATTATTATTGCTAGTCATTTTGGTGATCCAAAAGGACAAGAGGTTTCTTTGTCAACACGTATTTTGGCGCGGCGTTTACAAAAACTGACGAGTCAGAAGGTAAAGTTTGTCGCGGCTGTGTCGGGAGATAAAGTTTCAACGGCAGTTAATAATTTGTGTGATGGAGAATTATTATTTTTAGAAAATTTACGTTTTCATCCGGATGAGAAAAAAAACAGCCTTTCTTTTGCTAAGGACTTATCTCGTTTTGCCGATATTTATGTAAACGATGCTTTTTCTGTCTGTCATCGGGCGCAAGCTTCGGTTAGTGCGCTTTCTCGTTTATTGCCGGCTTTTGCTGGTTTGCAACTAGAGGCAGAAATACATAATTTGCAGAAAATTTTAAAACCAAAAAAACCATTGGTTGTTGTTATGGGTGGGGCTAAAATTAGTACTAAGGCCCCGATTATTAAAAAATTATATCCTCTTGCCAGTCAAATAATTTTAGGTGGCGGCCTGGCTAATACTTTTTGGCATTATCAGGGTTTAGAGGTGGGTCGATCATTACATGATGATAAGGTTACTAAGATTGTTGCGCCTTTTTTTAAGAAAAAAAAGCTTTTGTCGAAAATTATTTTGCCTGTTGATGTAGTTGTAAAGACTTTATCTGGTCAGAGTTTACGACGAGGATTAAACGATATCAAAAAAAGCGATTGCATCTTTGATGTTGGTCCCGATAGTATTGCTCTTTTTAGTTCTTATTTAAAAAAGGCACAAACTATTGTTTGGAATGGTCCTTTGGGTAAATTTGAAGAAAATTCTTATAGACATGGAACCATGGCTGTTGCCGCTGTTATTGCGTCTTGTTCGACGGGGCGCGCCTTTGGTCTTGTTGGCGGAGGAGAAACAGTTGCGGCTTTAAAAATGACAAAGATGGAATCTTATGTTGACTGGGTTTCAACTGCTGGTGGTGCAATGCTATCTTATCTTGGTGGCGAAAAAATGCCTGGTTTAAAAAATATTATTTTATAAAATATGCCTAATACAAATATTGATAAGATAGCGGCTCTAAGCGCTAGAGAGATTCTTGATGCTCGCGGCTATCCCACCTTAGAAGTATTAGTGGTCTTGGAATCGGGCCGGAAAGCTAAGGCCAGTGTATCCGTTGGTTTGCAACCGAGTCGTTTTGAAGCGAAAGATTTGCACGATGGCGATCGCAAACGTTATCAGGGTAGGGGTGTTTTGCTAGCAGCTAATCATATTAATGAATTAATTGCTCCGCGTCTTATTGGTTTACCAGTAAATGAACAAGAAAAAATTGATCGATTACTGGTCGATTTAGACGGTACGGCTAATTTGCGTCAGTTGGGCGCTAATACTATTACGGCTGTTTCTTTAGCGGTTGCCAGAGCAGCCGCTGTAAGTGAAAATAAAGAGCTATTCGTTTATTTAGCTGAACATTTTCAATTAACTTCTCCTACTATTCCCGTGCCTTTGTTTAATATGTTTAGTGGTGGCAGTCACGCCG
The DNA here is from genome assembly GCA_903937325.1 of Candidatus Falkowiibacteriota bacterium. Lineage (GTDB taxonomy): Bacteria > Patescibacteriota > Patescibacteriia > Patescibacteriales > UBA12465. The sequence goes on from CAIZYV010000082.1 coordinate 3,118, forward strand.
ACACTAACCTTGATTTTCAGGAATTTTTACTTATTCCTCAGTCTAACTCTCCGGCTTTTACAGCGACAACACGAGAAAGTGGAGCGGAGAAAATGATCAGAGCAGCAGCAGATATTTTCCATGCACTTGGAAAAATTCTGCGTGAAGCTGGTTATGATACTGATGTTGGTTTAGAGGGAGGTTATGCTCCAGATATGGACTCCAGCCCGAAAGCTTTAGATATGATTTTAGCTGCTGTTATTAAGGCTGGTTATGAACCGCGAGTTGATTTTTGTTTAGGTCTGGATATTGGCTCCGCTCAGCTTTATGATGAAAATTCTAAACAATATATTTTTGCTATCGATAATTCCTACTTCAGTTCGCAAAACTTAGTGGATTTATATAACGAATGGTTGCAACGATATCCGATCATATATCTTGAAGACGCTTTATCTGATGACGATTGGTCGGCATGGCGCCAAGCAACCGCCGCTTTAGGCGATAAGCTTATTTTAGCTGGCGATGATCTGTTTGCTGGTAGTGCGGAACGATTGCGCCGAGGTATTGCTGAACAAGCTGCTAACGCTATTATTTTAAAGCCTAATCAAATAGGCACCTTGACGGCCTTGGTAGAATGTGCGAAACTAGCTCGACGCCAGCATTACCAGGTAATTATTTCTCATCGCGGCGGCGAAACTAACGATGATTTTATTGTTGATTTAGCTGTTGCCCTTAATGCTCAATACCTAAAGGCTGGTTCTCTGTCGCGAGGAGAGAGAGTGGCTAAATATAATCGTCTGACTGAAATCGCCTCGTTAATTGCCGGTGTAAGATAATTAAAATGATTATGAAGCTGCTTCAGGTTGAAAATGAGCACACGGAAGAAATCGAGGCTAAACGTCCGCCATTTTTGTTATGCTTATTTCTTGACGGTTTTGGAATAGCTGCCCGGACAGAAGTAAATGCAGTGGCTCTCGCTAAGATGCCTAATTTTGCTAAATATATTCGGGAATATCCAGTAGCGCTTTTATCCGGAGAAACAAAAGATGAACGTCGTCGTTATTGGTCTCTTGGTACCGGGCAAGAAGATGATGCGGCTAATTTTTTAAAAGCTGAGACCTGTTTGTCGGAAATTATCAGTCGCAATGGTTTACGGCAATTAAAAATTGCTGCTAGTGAACAATTTTCTTTTTTGAGTTTATTTTTTAATAATAATCAGGAACATTCTTTTGCCGGTGAAGAATTTATCTGTGTTAACACACCTTCTCCAGAAGAGCCTTTGCGTCCCCTAGCTAAAGCTATTAGTCGAGCAATTACTGAAGCACTACGTAAGCCAAAAACTGATGTTATTTTTGCAAGTTTGCCTTTAGCACAAGAAGCGGCTACCCGTGGTGATTTTCAGGAAACAATTAATAATCTTCAGCAGATTGATAAGCTGTTGCCAAAAATAATTACCGCTGTGCTTAATGCTGAAGGTTTGATGATTATCACCGCTCCTTATGGCAACGCCGAAAAGACACGTGATTTAGCTAGTGACTGGGGAGATAAAGAGGCAACCGATAGTAATGTCCCCTTTCTGCTTATTGGTGCTAAATATCAGGGTAAGACAATTGGTTTAGCCGATCCTTTAGATGGTGATCTTAGCGTTCTTGCTCCGGCTGGTACTTTAGCTAATTTTGCTCCCACCGTTTTATCTTTACTCGGTATTAAGGATATAATTAATTTGAATGTTAAAAGTTTAATATAAAATTTAATTAATAGATCATTATAAAAAGAAGGAGGAAATAACTATGGGATTTGCGGATGACCCTGTTTTAAATCAACAGGAACTCCAGGATTTGGAATATGCTTGGAATATAAGCAATTTATTTATTCCGGGAGTCAGGATAATTGAAAAAAAAGCCGATGCCCGCTGGTGGGAGGTTGGCGAAACTTACCCCGTGATTGCTACCGATATTTTCAGTAGCATGTGGACTCCTATATCTGCCTTTCGGCCTTTTAAAATGCCGTAAAGCAAGGTGAAGCCAAAAAAAAGCTGCTTGAAAAAGCAGTTTTTTCTTATTCTATATTTTAAATCGGTTTATAATCCTAAGCTCCAGCCGATTAAACTGATACTGATGCCTATAACCGCCCCGATGATTACTTGTAATGGTGTGTGGCCGATGTGCTCTAATTGTTTTGGATAATAATTATCCAAGACGTCATCTTCTTTTAAGTCTTTCACTAAAACATTGATAGTTTTGCCATGTTGGCCGAGATAGTTGCGTAGGCCGATAGCGTCAGTTATGACAATTGTCATAAATACAAATGACACAGCAAAACTTGCTGAAAAAATACCATCGCGCAGGCCAACTATCATCATAAGGGAAGTGACTGTGGCGGTATGCCCGCTAGGCATATCGGAATAAGCAAAAAGATCACGCCAGCGGAATTTTTTTTTATTTAGACTTTTTAAAAACACTTTTGTCCCTTGTGCTAGTCCGAACGCGATTATAGGATATATGAGATATGGTAGCATATTATACGTCTAAATTTTCTACTTTTTTGGCGTGTGTTTGAATGAAATTTTTGCGAGGAGCGACATTATCGCCCATCAACATATCAAAAATCTGGTCTGCCTTGGTCGCGTCTTCGATTGTCACTTGCTTGACGATGCGTCTGGCTGGGTCCATGGTTGTGCTCCAAAGCTGTTCTGGGTTCATTTCACCTAAACCTTTATAGCGTTGAATCATGATTTTCCCAGCGGCTTTAGTTTTAGCTTCTTCTTTTTCAGTTTCTGTTTCATCCTTACTTTCAATGATTTCCACTTCGCCGTTTTCATCTTCTTCAACAACTTCTGCTTCTTCGGCTAGTCCGCCCCATTCCTTTATTTTATTTTGTTTTTCTTCATCGCTATAAGCATAGGCAATTTGTGTACCTTTCTTAATTTGATAAAGCGGTGGCTGAGCAATATAGACATGCCCTTGAGTGACTAAAGGATTAAAATGACGGAAGAAAAGAGTTAGTAATAAGGTGCGGATATGGGCACCATCGACATCGGCATCAGTCATGATGATGATGCGGTGGTAGCGTAATTTTTCCAAATCGAACTGGTCATCGATATTCGCGCCCAGAGCGATAATAAGATTCTTTATTTCATTGTTTGCCAACATTTTATCCAATCTCGCTCTTTCAACGTTTAAGATTTTGCCGCGCAGAGGTAGGATGGCTTGAAATTTTCGGTCACGTCCTTGTTTAGCGCTGCCGCCGGCGGAGTCTCCCTCGACGATATATAGTTCACATTCTTCCGGGTGGCGACTGGAACAATCAGCTAATTTGCCTGGCAATGTCATACCTTCTAAAGCACCTTTACGTAGAATTGTGGCACGAGCAGTGCGAGCGGCTAAGCGTGCTTGGGCAGACAGTACACATTTACCTAAAATTGCCTCCGCTTCTTTTGGGTGTTCTTCTAAGAAGGTTGTAAAAGCGTCGCCCATAATCTGCTCGACATAGCCTTTCATTTCCGCGTTGCCGAGCTTACCCTTGGTTTGACCTTCAAATTGTGGGTCGGGCAGCTTAACACTGATGATTGCCGTTAAACCTTCACGCACGTCTTCTCCGCTAAGATTTTCTTGTTTTTCTTTCAAAAGATTCTTGGCTCGTCCGTAATTATTAAGAGTTCTGGTTAAGGCGCTACGAAAACCGACGAGATGAGTGCCGCCGTCAGGATTATGAATGTTGTTGGCAAAAGCCAAAACAGTTTCATTATATTCGTCATTATATTGTAAGGCTACTTCTACCCGACATTCATTAATTTCTTTATCAACATAAAAAACACTTTCATTTTTTACACTTTTACCACGATGCAGAGATTTGATATATGATTTTATACCGCCTTCAAAATGAAAGCGATAATGTTTTTCTCGGTGTTCTGGGCGCTGGTCGATGACATTTAAAGTGATGCCTTTAGTTAAATATGATTGCTGGCGTAAACGGTCTAAAACTTTTCCCCAATTGAAATCAAGTTCAGTAAATATGCTGGCATCTGGTTTAAAGGTAATAGTTGTACCGGTGCCGGTTGCAGGACCGACATTTTTGACATTACCTTGAGGGATGCCGATTTTATATTCTTGTCGCCAGAGTTTACCGTCGCGGCGTACCTCGGCTTTTAAGTATTCACTTAAAGCATTAACAACAGAAACACCGACGCCGTGTAGACCGCCTGAGACTTTGTAGCCTGTGCCGCCGAATTTGCCGCCGGCATGGAGTTTAGTGAGAACGGTTTCTAAAGCAGAAAGGCCGGTAACTTTGTGTTTTTCTACCGGGATACCGCGACCGTTATCAATCACTTCAACCAATCCATCTTTGAGTAAAGCGACAGAAATATCTGTAGCATAGCCAGCCATCGCTTCATCAATAGAGTTATCTACTACTTCCCAGATTAAATGATGTAAGCCGGCTGCTGATGTTGAGCCGATATACATACCGGGACGCTTGCGAACCGGATCTAAACCTTCTAAGACAGTGATGGCGTCAGCGCCATAACTATTGTTTTTTTGTTCATCTTTAGCCATACAAAGAAAAAAATTCCTGTTTGCGGAATTACATTTATAAGTTTTTCTCCCATTTTTATTACTTATATTATAACAAAGTATCCAGTCGAAAGCAAACTTTATCTTCTTCTTTTTATCTTGACATTATTATATATTTGTTTTATATTAAGCCTAATCGTTTACTAATCGTTCATTAAATAACCTAAATTATATATCATGAGAAAAAGAATAAAGGCCGCTTTATCAGCTGTTATCAGGCGTTTTAGTAGCTCTACCGACGAAAAGACGGCTGTGCCTACAAAACAAATTAAAGTTAAAGCTGAAGCTAAAAAAAAGCTTAAAAAAAAGAAACCTAAAAAAGTGCTGCAAAGTGATCGGCACCTTTGCCATCACTGCCATAATTATTATGGTAGCAATGAAATCAGTTGCCCTCATTGCCGTCAGTATGATAGGCAAAAGGAAGCTCACGAGGCGCCGCAGACGCCTCTGCATTATTCTTTCCATCGTTAAATTATTTTTTATATTTTAGCTGTTCCTTATGGGGGCAGCTTTTTTCTTATCTTTTACTTCTTAAATTTGGCATTTTTTGTCTTTTGCGCTATTATTTTCTTATATGTCTAAAATTTTAGTTAGCGGTGGCGCCGGTTTTATCGGTTCTACTTTAGTGGACAAATTAATTGACCAGGGCCATACGGTGACAGTACTTGATAGCCTTGTTTCTGGTAGCCGTGATTATCTTAATTTAGCGGCTGATTTTTGGGAGATAGATTTACTCGACGACTCTTTGATCTCTCGTTTTCAGGAAGCTGGTTTTGATTTGGTTTATCATCTGGCTGCCCAAATCGATGTGCGTAAATCAGTCGATGATCCGATTTTTGATAATCGTGTTAATGTTTTGGGTGGCCTAAATATCTTAGAAGCTTCTCGTCAAAGTAATGTTAAAAAAGTAATTTTTTCTTCTACGGGTGGAGCAATTTATGGTGAAACCGAAGAAATTCCGACTAGCGAGTATGCGGCAACTTATCCTTTATCGCCTTACGGTATTAATAAGCTGGCTTTAGAAAAATATTTTAATTATTATTATCAGCTTTACGGTTTAAATTATACTATATTGCGTTTCGCTAATGTTTACGGTCCAAGACAGTATAAGGGCGGGGAGGCGGGCGTTATCGCTCTTTTTACGGAAGCGATGGCGCACGATAAACCTTGTGTATTATACGGCGACGGTAAGCAGACGCGTGATTTTGTTTATGTTGATGATGTTGTTGATGCTTTAATTCTAGCCGGCGGTATCGATTGTCGTGGCGAGATTAATATTAGCACCGGAACAGAGATTGATATGTGGCAGATGATTACGGCTATTGAATCAGCCGCTGGGCAGAAATTAAAATTAACCTTATCTCCGGGGCGATTAGGAGAACAGCGACGTAGTGTTTTGGCTAATGCCCGTGCCTTAGAGATTTTAAATTGGCGGCCGGCCGTCAGTTTTACTGAGGGTGTTCGTCGTACTTATGATTGGGTCAAACAGCAAGCTTTATAAATAAATTTATGTCTATTCGTATTTTTATTGCTAATTGGAAAATGCAATTATCACCGTCTGAGTCAATTAAAACGGCGCGGTCTTTTACGCGCGCTTTTAAAAACGATAATAGTCAGATAATTGTTTGTCCGGATTTTTTAAGCTTACCGGCCATTGCTAAAGAATTTAAAAATACTAATTTGTTGTTAGGCGCTCAGGATGCCGCCGCTTATGAACGCGGAGCTTATACCGGTGAAGTCGCTGCTTCCGATTTAGCCTCTCTTGGTGTCAGTTATGTACTCGTCGGTCACAGTGAGCGTCGTTCTTATCTGCAAGAAGACGATAAGCTTTTGGCTGCAAAGATTAGGATGATTTTAGATCAGAAAATGGTGCCTGTTTTATGTGTTGGTGAAAATGCGGCTGAAAGAAAACAGGGGCGAGTTTCCAGTGTTATTAGAAATCAGCTTAAAGGTGCTCTGCAAAATCTAAGTTCTCATGATTTACGTTCTTGTCTGATTGCTTATGAGCCGGTTTGGGCGATTGGTACCGGTTTAAATTGCGAATCAACTAAAGCTTTGCAGGTAAAAAATATTATTTTAGAATGGTGTCAGCGCAGTGGCGTAAAAAAAATGATAGTTTTGTATGGTGGCAGCGTCAAGCCGGAAAATGCTTCTTCTTTTCTAGTCGCTGGTGCTTTTGATGGTTTACTGGTTGGTGGCGCAAGTTTGCGAGCTGATACTTTTAAAAAAATCGTTCGCGCTTAATCATTACCTTATGTTAGATATTATCGCTTGGGCCATTTTTATTTTTTCTTTGCTGGTTGTTATTTTTATTATTATCCGTAAGTTTCCTGCTATGGCAATTTTGAATGTTGATAATATTCCCGGTGAAAAAGAGGCGCGTTTTAAAGAACAAATAATTCGTCAACGCCTGGAAAGGGATTTTAGCGAATTTGGCCTGGGTATGTTGCGTTTTCGTCGTCGCTTTGGTTCTTTCTTCAGTAACTTGCTTAAAAATCATCATCAGCGTCTTATAAAAGCACGCGATGATTTACGTAGGCAGAAGAAACTGAGTTTTACGGAGAAGCGCGAACGTATCGCCTCTTTGTTTATGCAAGCTAAAGATGCTATGTCTTTAGATAATTATGAAGACGCGGAAAAGAAGTTGATTGAAATTATTAGTCTCGACGCGAAAAGGCTGTCTGCTTTCCTGGAACTGGGCGAGAGCTACCGCCTACGTAAGAATTTTAAGGATGCCAAGGAAACTCTAGCCCATGCTTTGAAATTAGCGCAGCAACTTAGCCGTGATCCAGAAATGCTGGAAGGGATTGTGATGGCGGAAATTCGTTTTTCTTTGGCTTGGGTCTGTTTTGAATTAGGTTTAATGGATGAAGCTTTAGAATATACGCGTCAAGCGCTTGATGCCGAACCGAATAATCCTCGTTACCTTGATTTAATTTTAGATTTAAGTATAATGAGAAAAGATAAAAAATTAGCTTTAGAATCTTGGAAAAAATTAGCAGCCGCCAATCCGGAAAATAATAAGTTACCGGAATTACGCGCTAAGATTGATGACCTGATTGTTTAGCGGATTATTAGGCCGTTTTAGCTCAGTTGGTAGAGCATCTCCATGGTAAGGAGAAGGTCTCGGGTTCAAATCCCGAAAACGGCTCAGGATAAAAAAGAAAAGCACCAATTTTGGTGCTTTTTTGTGTCGTTTGGGTAATGGGCTTATTGTCCTCCCACCCACGCTAATTCTAATCCGAATATATACATGGGTAAGATCTCATCATGGACATCCATCATGAATTCTCCCAGCTGGGCGAATTCTTCCTGGCGATGGTGTGCCTCGTCAAAGAAGAAAATTTTGATTTTTTGGTTTTCCTGTTTGATTTTTTTGACGATTGCCAGCATGTTTTCTTCTGCGTGGTGCCAATGCATTCTGTTATCTGCATAGTTCATATTTTCTGGTAAGGTGATCAGAATGTCGGCGTTGCGTACGACTTTCCAAAAGTGTTGTCTGTCGTCGTTTATAAATCCGCCGATGAATGTCCACTCCACACTTGTGGGCGGCAATTTTAGCTTGCGCTGTATTTGCTTGTGTATTATTCCGCTACTGCCAAAGATTTCATTGTTGACGCTGTCGTCAGGATAATGGTTGTGTAAAAAAATAATTTTTAATTTTTTCATTTTTTGGCTTTTTTTGGTGTGTGATTGTGGTTACTGATTATTCTTTTGATCGTATCCAAGCTATCAACTGCTTGGATTTGTTGGAGCGCAATAAATTTAGCTCCGGGCGTGGTAAAAATTTGTAAGCGACGATTGCCTACTAAAATAATTTTTAAGCGGCTGATCAAGGCTTCGATGTCTTCGGCTGTCATTTTCTTCTTTTTGCTTTGATGCAAAATTAGATAATCGGCGGTGCCGCTGATTTTTTGAAATTGGTCTCCTTGCCCGTTTAAGGGCAGTTGAAAAGCGGTCCAGCGCAGAGGTCCAAAACTTTTCATGAAGTCTTGGTGGGTTTTCTCTGTACTGTCAAAGATCCGGCGAGGCTCTTTTTCGTCAAGTAAACAAACAACCAATGATGCCACTCTTTTGGAGCTTTCTTGGATAGTTCTGTTGTGTGTTTTTTGAGTCTGAGCTTGGATTGTCTTTCTCATTATTCTATCAAATTTTAATGAACAATTAATTGAATTTTGCCTTAGTATAAAACAAATTTTTTCATATGTCAAGGGAATTTATATTAATTATTTTATTTA
>CAIZYV010000083.1 GCA_903937325.1 Candidatus Falkowiibacteriota bacterium
CATTATCATTTTAACACTTTTTTGCAAATTATCTAAATCAACCGCGACCCCTACAAGCTCAGTATATTTTTCCCAGGGAGCTTTAAGGTCCATAGCAATATAATCGATTAAAGCATCTTTAATGAGCTGAGAAAGCATCCCCGGGTTAGTCCCATTAGTATCGAGCTTAACCGCATATCCCAGAGCACGTATCTTTTTAATCATGTCCGGTAAATCTGGGTGTAAAGTCGGTTCACCACCACTAATAACAACGCCGTCAATTTTACCCCGACGGTCATTCAAAAAAAGAAAAAGGTCCTCCTCCTTAACCAGGGGACAACCTTGATCTTTTTCGTCTAACGCCACAGAATTATGGGGCAAGACAAGCATGGGATTATAACAGAAGTGGCAGCGAAAATTACAACCTTGAGTGAATACTATCGCTGCTAAATTATCCGGGTAATCTAAAAGGGTTAATTTTTCTAAGCCGCCGATTAACATAAGAATGGGGGTGGACTGAAGAACGCCGGGATTCAACAACGGCTCCTTCCCCGCATTCTCGCCAATAATTAATTATTCCGAACAGGCGACTTTAAAGGTTTTCCGATCCTTATATTCGGAGGCCTTGCCTGGATTATAATTTTTAATCGGGGTGTACCAACCGACGACGCGGCTGTAAACAAGGCATTCTTGGCGCTGAGTAGTGATGGGGCTCATATCGCTTAAGCTTAAAGAAGGCCATAATTAAACGATAAAACAATCGTTTATTATTCATCCTCCTTTAATAATTATAAAATAAATTTACAAATAAAACAAATTAACAATTACTGCAGGCTTCCGATTGCAAATCAGCGCTAGAAAAACCAATTTCTTCATCGCATTTCGGACAATATTTATGTTCACCAGATAAATAACCATGTTGCGGGCAGACAGAGAAAGTTGGGGTGATAGTAAAATAAGGTAAACGATAATTATTGATAATACGCTGCGCCAATTTCTTAGCCGTGTTACCATCAGACAGGCGTTCACCTAAATAACCATGTAAAACTGTGCCGCCGGTATATTTAATTTGCAAATCATCTTGCAAATCAAGAGCGGCAAAAATATCATCAGAGAAACCAACGGGCAAATGCGTAGAATTAGTGTAATAAGGAGCAGCGCCTTCTTTAACAGCGGCCGTGTTGGCAAAATGCATATCAGGATATAATTCTAAATCTTTCTTGGCAAAACGATACGTGCATCCCTCGCCGGGAGTGGCCTCTAAGTTATAAAGATTATTTGTTTCATTCTGAAAATCCATCAAACGTTCACGCATCGCATCCATTACTTCAAGAGCAAAGGCATGCCCTTCCGGAGTCGTTAGGTCTTTACCTAAAAGATTCAAAGACGCTTCGTTCATGCCATTAATACCAATGGTATTAAAGTGATTTTGCCAATAAGTGCCAAAACGTGCCTTAATATCTGATAAATAATGACGAGAATAAGGATAAAGACCATCTTCAGAAAACTTTTCTACTACCTTGCGCTTTATCTCTAAGCTATCTTTGGCAATACTCATTAATTTATAAATCTGAGCAATAAATTCTTCCTTACTCTTGGCAGTATGACCAATGCGAGCCAAATTAATTGTGACGACCCCTAAACTACCAGTCAAAGGATTAGCACCGAAAAGGCCACCACCGCGCTTGCGTAATTCCCTATTATCTAAACGCAATCGACAACACATGGAACGAGCGTCATCGCGATCCATGTCAGAATTAACAAAATTGGAAAAATAAGGGATACCATATTTGGCCGTCATCTCCCAAACAGGCTTCAAACATTCCCGATCCCAATCAAATGATTTATCGATAGTATAAGTCGGAATAGGAAAGCCGAAAATTCGACCGGTTGAATCTCCAGCTAACATTACTTCGGCAAAAGCCTGATTAAACATATCCATTTCCGCCTGGAAATCTTTATATTTTTCCGGCATTATTTCCCCACCGATAATCACATTTTCTTCCCCCACTAATTTAGAAGGCGTAACATCAAGAGTAATATTGGTAAAAGGAGTCTGGAATCCCACCCTAGTCGGCACATTTATATTAAACATAAACTCTTGCAAACCCTGTTTCACCTCTTTAAAACTTAAACTGTCATAACGGATAAAAGGAGCTAGATAAGTATCAAAATTGGCAAAAGCCTGAGCTCCGGCCGCTTCACCTTGCATAGTATAAAAGAAATTAACAATCTGCCCCAAAGCACTACGAAAATGCTTAGGCGCTTTACTCTGTACTTTTTCAGACACACCGCCAAAACCCTTAATCAGCAGGTCCTTTAAATCCCAGCCGCAACAATATGGAGCAAGGAGGCCAAGATCATGGATATGAATATCACCATTAACATGAGCTTCGCGAACAGCGGCCGGATAAAGCTTATTTAACCAATAACGAGCCGAGATAGCAGAAGCAATATAATTATTTAAACCCTGAACAGAAAAACTCATGTTGCTATTTTCCTTCAAGCGCCAATCAGCCCGACCAAGATAATCTTCCATTAATTTTTCATCAGAAGTCGCCTTATTGAGTTCACGCAATTGTCGATGCTGATCGCGATATAAGATGTAAGACTTAGCAGTTTTTATTTGCCTATTCTCAATCAAAACCTCCTCAACTAAATCTTGAATTTCTTCCACGGCCGGAATGCTATTCTTATGAAATTTTTTCGCTACCTTCGACTCTACCTCCAAACTAAGCTTCTGCGCTAAAGCATCATCATCAATATCAACGGAAAGAGCCGCTTTATAAATTGCCGCCTTGATTTTTGGCTGGCTGAATTCGACGATATCGCCGGAACGTTTCCGGATTTGGCTGATAATTTCGGGCATTTTTGTAAAACGATCGCGAGACTGAAGAGCTAAAACTCAGTAAACTGTTTTTAGATCTTAAGGCGCGCCATCGCCGTTTTATGTTAATTTATTTCTTTTCTTTTATAAGCTTATTAAGCTCGCGCCGGAATTCATTTGCATCCTTAAAAGATTCATAAACGGAAGCATAACGAATATAAGCCACCGGATCAGTTTTTTTCAGATGTTTCATAACCATTTGCCCAACTTGTCTGGAAGTCACTTCATTCTGACGTAATTTTTGTAAATCACGCTCAATGCCATGAACAATCTGTTTAAACTTATCTTCGGTAATTGGACGTTTTTCTAAAGATTTACGCAAACCGCTAATCAGCTTCTCCCGGCTATAAGATTCCCGGCGACCATCGCGTTTAACAATCATCAAATCAAGAATTTCAATTTCTTCGTAAGTCGAAAACCTAAAATTACATTTTAAACATTCGCGACGACGCCTAATAGAAAGGCCGTCTGGGGCAACACGAGAATCAACCACTTTTGTATCGTTATAATAACAGACCGGACATTTCATAAAAAAGCAATAAAAGCTATATTTTGTGGCTACATTTAACAATCTACCACTAAATATTGTAATTATTTTTATTATAGCAGAATAAAAAACAAGGGTCAAAATCAGCCAATATTCAGATAAAATTTAAGATATTATCGATAATTATCAGAGGCTGTGGATAAATACTTAACAGTTTAGGAAAGCCTTTATTTAAAAGGCTTAAAACAGTAGATATTTTTTATTATCAAAAAAAGCCCGTATTAACGGACTTTTTTATCTCTTTATTTTTATACCTAAGCGCGGCGGCGCAAAGCAATTGTTTCCGTAATAAAACGCCAAGCGTCGCTCATCTTAATCTTGCTATGGCGCGTGCTATAACGATTTTCTGACCAATCAACCGCTATCTCTTGCAAAGTAAAACCGCTTTTCTGCGCATAATAAATAAGTTCCGTATCAAAAAACCAGGCATTATTCTTAATTAGCGGCGATATCTGCTGCCAAACAGAAGCCCTGATTGCTTTAAAACCGCACTGCAGGTCACTGAAGCGATGTTTTAGTAGCCAGCGAGAAAATATAAGGTAAGCACGCGAACTAGACTCACGCAAGCGCGAGCGGCTTCTAACAGACAATGGCAGCATGCGAGAACCAAAAACTAAATCAGCTTCTCCGTGAATAACCGGAGAAACAAGCCGCGACAAAGCTTCTAAACCAACCGCTAAGTCTATATCCATATAAACAAGAATATCCGCATTACTGATATTAAAATAAGCTTTAATTGCCCGCCCTTTACCCGCCTCCGGAATAACCAAACAAGTTATTTGCGGTTGATGTATGGCTACAAATTTCTGCACTTGAGCAACAAAAGCCGGCAAAGAACCATTAACGATAAAAACAAGCCGCCAATCATAAGGAAGGGCGGCCTTTTGTAAAAATTGCCAAATACGTTCCGAGTTAGCATCAAAAATCACTTCCTCATTATAAACAGGAATGCAAAAATCGATATTCATACTGATTGATAATAACTAAATATAATCATAGCTAATAACTATATTATATCGAAAAAAACTGAAAAACTAAAGCTAGCATCTTTAAACTAATAAAATCCTCAAAAAACAAAAACGGGGATTAACCCCGTTTTTTGTATTTTTTAAATCTTAGTTCATCTTCTTCCGAATAAAAGCAGGTACGCTTAAATCATCTTCATAATTATCTTCCGCTTCAGGGGTTTTTTCTACTCGCTTCTCAATTAAGGGCTGTAAAGGAATATTTTTAATAGTCTGTACTCTCGACTTCTTATCGCCCCATAAAGCTGAAGCGGGTGAAGCCTCTTTTTCATTCTCACTTTCAATAAAAGGATTTGGAGTATAGCTCTTCAATTCTGTCTTTAGGCTCTTACTTTTACCGTCAAAACCGGTAGCTACAACAGTAATCTTAATCTGATCTTTCATCTTTTCATCAATAACCGCACCGAATATAATCTTCGCGTCTTCGTCGGCCGCCGAGGTAATGACTTTAGCAGCATCGCTGACTTCGTTCATACTCAAATCTGGTCCACCGGTAATTGTAAAGACAATACCGCGGGCACCGTCTATCGACATATCTAAAAGATTAGAATTAATCGCCGCCTTAGCAGCCTCGATTGCTTTATTCTCACCGCTCGCCTGACCAATACCCATCAAAGCCGAACCAGCATTTGCCATCACCGCTTTAACATCAGCAAAATCGGCGTTGATAACACCAGGAACGGTAATAATTTCGGCAATACCCTGAACGCCTTGGCGTAAAACATCGTCAGCAATCGCAAAGGCCTCAAGTAAAGAAGTGCGCTTATCAATTACCTGCAATAATTTATCATTAGAAATAGTAATAATAGTATCAACTTTATCAGCTAAATCAGCAAAAGCACGATCAGCAATATTTTTTCGCTGACCACCTTCAAAAACAAAAGGCTTAGTAACAACTGCCACAGTTAAAGCCCCGAGATCGCGGGCGATTTGTGCCACAATCGGCGAAGCACCAGAACCGGTGCCACCACCCAGGCCACAAGTGACAAAAACCATATCGCAACCTTTCAAAGCTTCGCGAATTTCATTCTCTGATTCTTCTGCGGCTCCTTTTCCTAAATCGGGGTTCATACCCGCACCCAAACCGCGAGTTACAGTTTTACCGATATGAATTTTCTCGCCAGCCTTATTATAATGTAAAGCTTGGATATCAGTATTGATAGCCACAAATTCGACGCCCTTAATGCCATTTTCAATCATGCGATTAATAGCACTACCGCCGCCACCGCCGACGCCGACGACTTTTATTTTTGCAAAAGTTTCAATTTCTGGTTTGACTTCCGCCATAATTCTGGCCGAATTGCCGCTTACCAATTAAAGGAAAACGACTACTCTTGATTTAATTTATCTTGGTATAATGCTTTGGAAAATATTTTTTGCTTTACCGAAAAAATTACCAATATTTTTCTGAAAATTACTATTACTCTGGCCAGGATATTCATGCGCTCCCCAAATTACCAAACCTAAAGCCGGTAAAAATTCCGGAGTTCTAACTTTATCGATAACAACATTAATGTTTTTGCTTTGTCCTAAAGCGGCAGGAAGACGCAATTTACGCTTAGCCGCTTCAATTAAACCCTCCAACTGCGACCCAGCGCCGGTAAATACTACGCCAGCAGGTAACATTCCGGAACGATCAATTTTCTTTAATTCCTTATCAACTTTATCAAATATTTCTTCAACGCGCGCCTCAATTATTTCCGCAATATATTTACGAGAGACAAAAGTAATATCATCGTTTACGTCTTCTTCTTTAACCAAGCGAGTCACGTCGACTTCCTCATCTTTTGTAAAAGAATCTGGACTGGCGCTACCATACTCCAATTTAATGCGTTCAGCCAGATTAATCGGGCAACGAAGTCCTAAGGCGATATCATTAGTAATATATTCCGAACCAATTGGCAACACAGCTGCGTGCAAAAGATTACGCTCTTCATAAACAGCTAAAGAAGTCGTGGAAGAACCAATATTAACCAGAGCAACACCAAGTTCTTTTTGTTTCGGCGTTAAGACTGCTTCAGCAGCCGCTAAAGGAGAAATAACCAAATCTTCAATTTCTAAACCAGTTCGAAAAATGGCTTTAGTTAAATTTTTTGTCTGCGTGCTTAATCCCTGAATAATCAAAGCCTCTACTTCCAGACGAATGCCACTCATACCAATCGGATCTTTAATATCTGTCTGATTATCAACGCTAAACTTTATCGGCATGACATGTAAAATTTCGTAATTTACAGGCACGGCTAAAGCTCTGGCCGCTTCAATCGCTCGATTGACATCCGCTTCACTGATTTCCCCGTCGCTTTTACTTACCGCAACAACCCCTTTGCTGCGTTCACATTTAACATTCGGGTCATTAATACCAACCCAGACACTGGAAATAGGCACGCCAACAATTCTCTCTGCTTTTTCCAAACAGGCAGAGATAGAAGAAGTGGTTTCTTCAATACTATTTACCACACCTTTGCTGACGCCGGCGGTCGGCGAAGAAACAGCACCAATAATCTGAATTTCTTCCCCGGTTGGTCCGGATATTTTTTGGCCAACAACGAGACGGACGGCTGTGGAGCCAATATCTAAACCGGCGATAATATCATCTTTCATAAAATATTGAAAACGGCCGAAAGAACCTTAATTAAAAACGGCTCTCCGGCGATTTAAAGCATACTTCTTCTATTATAATGAATTTTTAAAATATAAACAACTAGAACAAGCGCCAATAGGAGCTAATAATAGCCGGCCCCCAGGCTAGAGCAATAATCGCGCCTAAAGCAAGAAAAACTCCCAGGGGTAGTTTAGAGCCCCAAGACTTCCGTCCGACAATAATTAAGCCTAAACCGACGAATGTACCAATTAAATAAGCACTTAAAATAGCAACTATGAGCAGGCCCCAATCAGGAAAAAGAGTGCCTAAAAGCAAACCGAGCCAAATATCCCCTTCGCCTAAGCCTCGCCCGCGAGTAATAAAAAATTGCAAAGCGAAAAAAAGACCAGCAACAATAATTGTCAAAAGTAAAGTAAACCAAGAAGCGCCTAAAAAAAGATTTAAAATAATGAAACATAAAGAGGCAGGAAAGACGATTGCATTAGACACCAAATAAAAGCGGGCATCAAAAACAAAAATAACACTGAAAATAAAAACTGCCAGCCAATCACGAATAAGATACAACCAAAAAGATAAGGGTTTAATTGTCACCATTAAAACATCAATATCTAAATACAAAAAATCTAAATGCTTGAACCAAAAAAATAAAAATAAAAGTGCCATCATTAATTCAACAACCGGATATTGCCGAGAAATACGCTTATGACAAAAACGACAGCGTCCACGTAAATTTAAATAACTGAGAAGAGGAATATTATCATACCAAGCTAATGAATGACGACAAAGAGGACAATAAGAGCGACCACCGATTGTTTCTTGTTTATATAAACGCCAAATTAGACAGTTAGCAAAACTGCCCAAAGATAAAGCAAATAGAAAAATAAGAACGGTAATAAAAAACATATATTTAACGATAAATTAATTGCTTAGGCAAAGACAGGACAATACTTGGGGCCAAGGAAGCAGCTTTAGAGCGATATAAATCCGATAACTCTGTATCACCTGTTAATTGATAAAGCGCCGCTAAGGCCAGCGGCCATTGATACGCACCCGGCTGACGTACATAAGCATGCTGTAAAACAGCGATAGCCTCTTTATAATTTGACTGTCGAAAATAAGTATCAGCGATATTTTTTAAATTACTAATATCCTCCGGGTAATAAGAGTAAGCCTCGCGATAAGCAAGCAAAGCAGACTGATTATCATCAATCATCTGAAAATTAAAAGCGCGGGATAAATGCAAACGATAAGCATAAAAATACAAATAATTAAGGTGAGGCTGGTTGATTCTCGAATCAGAAAAATCAGGCAAAATAGCCAGGGCTTGGTCAAAAACGGTGATTGCCTGCCGATATTCTTTTTTCATTTGCCAGCATTGTCCAAGATTAAAATAAAGAACCGGGCGGTAAGGACTAAACATTAATAAAGATAAGAGTTCGTTCTGTCCAGTAGCATCTTCCTTTAAAAAACAATGCAGGCGAGCCCTAGCCACTTTATCTTCATAAGCATCATCGGGTAAAGAAAGGGCTATTTCCGCTAAACGCTCCCCCACTAAGCGCTGACTGGAGAGATCGGAGAGATACTCTAAATCAGCTAAAGCAAAAGAGCTTAAAGATCGCTGATAAAAAGCGCGACCGATAGGATTGCTAGCGCTAGATTGTAAATAAGAATATAACACATCGATAGTAAAATATTCTCGTTTTGGCAAAAGAAAAGAAATTTGTAAAAAATAATAATCTGCCTGCCAAGATTGCCAGCTAAAATATATCTGCCCAACGGCAGCTAAAATCATAATCGCAGCTAAAAAGCGAACAACAATTTTTTGATAAAATAATATAAAACGTTGACGAATAAAAGGCCAAGAAATTACAGGAATAAAAGATTTAGCACTACCTTTAATTTTTACAATGGAAAAATTAAGATTACCGGCGCTAACCAAGGCCGCTAAAATCCAAAAATAAAAAGAAGAAGCAATGTCGGCTAAGCCGAAAAAAAGAGCTAAAATATAAGCTGACATAGCGGCTGTCGCCGCTAGAGCAAAGGAACGACCACCAGCATGACGAGATAAGAGCCAACATTGCCAAAAGAAAAATAAATGCAGAAGTAACCAAACAATAAAACCGATTATACCTGTTTGAATAATTATATCTAAAAAAATATTGTGCACCTGATCAGTATAAGAATTAATGTTCATTAACAAACCCCAGTCAGGTATATATTCGCGCACAATCATTTCCCCTCCATTCTCCAAACCAGTGCCGATCCAGGGATTAGCGGCGATAACAGGTACGGCCGCTTGATAGAAATAAAAACGTAGAGCTGTACTGCCCGATTTAAAATCAATTAAAGCAGATAGGCGCCCCGGCATTAAAACGGAAAAGAAAAAAATCAAAGCAGCGGTTAAAAAAGGTATGATAAATAAAGATCGCCAATGAAAACGCTGCCAAAGCCACCAAGTAATTACTACTACTGAAACTAGCGAAGCCGATAACCAAGCAGCCCGCGAACCGCTAACAACCAAACCGACTAATTGCAAGATAATTAATAAAAAAAGCAACGATCGACGCTTAAAATTAGAGATAAAGAAAAAATTATAAACACTAACTGACAAAGATAAAAGGAGAAAAGAAGCTAGAAAATTCGGCTGACCAAAACTAGAAATTGCCCGGCTATATAATTGTGCCTCCTGCCAAAGTACAAAATCATAACCGCAAAATTGCAAAAAAGCATAGGTGCCAGCCAAAGCACCAGCCAAAGCCATCAAGAAGGTAATAATCCCAGTCTGTTTATGCCAAAAAGAAATTTTAAAGTCCCGATCTTCAGAATCTGATCCGCCAAAATTAAAAATAACAAAAACATAAAAAACAAAGAAGAAGAAATAGGTTATAAGACCCATCTGCCTCTCATAAGAACCAAGAAATGATTGAGCCGGATAGATAGACCAAAGAGACCCGAGAGACCAAAGTCCAAGAAACAAAAGCGGCGGAATAATCAGCCGCCATCTTCGCCAAGCAAACAAAAAATGAATTGAAGGAAGGGG
>CAIZYV010000084.1 GCA_903937325.1 Candidatus Falkowiibacteriota bacterium
GGCTGCACAGCGGCGCTTAAATCTTTTAAAATACGCGCCAAAATACGGCCGCCAGCCCTGATCGCTGCAATTTCTGCTTTATTTTTTATATAGACCATAAAAATAGATAATTAAACAATTGCCGCTTTCTTGCGTGCTTTAATAGATAAAAACAAGAAAACAGCTAACAGCAAGCCGGTATTGAGCGGCGCCACCCAGAAAGGATACTCTTGACCAAAACTCTCCGTGACCATCAGAGCTCCGAGCATACCGACAGAATACATAGCACCATTTTTCAAATAAGCAAATTTGGAAATAAAATTCATGCCTTTAATTGTAAATTCACGAACAACAAAAGCACCTAAACCGTTGCCCAAAATAATCATTGGTACGCTCATAGTAAAAGCAAAGGCACCAATTACGCCATCGATAGAAAAAGATGCATCCAAAGCTTCCAGATAAAGAATCTTACTCCAAGCACTCATGGCAGGATTAAGCAGTTGCTTTTCTTTTTCTTCCGCGTTCTTTTTAAAACCATCAGTGATAAAAAAAGCAGAAACACCAATTGTCGCCGCTAAAGCCAACATCGGATTACGTTGCAAAGCTAGATAAACAATGGTAGTGGTAAAAATAGAAGAAACCGCATAAAACCAGGCTCCTTGACGATGGATAAAACCTTCAACAAAAAAAGCATATTTTTTCTCTTCCAAAAAAAGCCAAGACAAAAAGACAAAAAATAAATACACTCCTCCGCCTAAAAGTAGTAGAGGCTTAGAAGCAGCCAGGTAGCCTTCTACGGCTCCATTATTAGAAAAAGCAGCTCCAATAACTTGCATAATGGAAAGCTGAGGAGCGGCAATCCAGATAATCACAAAAGGCAAAATACCACGAACGACAAAAACCGCAAAAAAAATACCCCAGACCAAAAATATCTGCTGATATTTTTTTGGCATCGTCTTCAAAATATTAGCGTTGACAATAGCATTATCGATGCTACTAATTATCTCAAATAAACAAAGACCGATGATAACAATCAATGAATGTAAAAACATAAAATAAAACGATAATGGGAAATGGCTCGCCTGCCCAAAAAATTATTGTTTAAAACTCTCAAGTATTTCTCGGATATGATCGCGATCGACTTCCGTCAACTTTAAATCAAAACGTTTTTCAAAGAGATTATACATCTCCCGATTAATGGTATATTGCGAAACGCCAATTCCTCGACGAATCTTTTCTTTATATTTTTTAACCAAAGAAAGCACTAACTCCCGATTAGATTCGCTAAGGTGCTGGAAATTATAATTTTTCCGTACCAGTTCGTTTAGCTTCCTTTCCACTATATAACTAGGCTCATCATTAACATTTTTTAAAAAATCTTGTAAATCCATATATTTAAATATATTAGGATTATAACACAAAAATGTAGCGAAAGCTACATTTTTGCTATCTTTTTCTAAATTTTTAGCGATTAAAGCCCGTCGTATTCTCTCATGGTCAACTGCGATTCTATCTGCTTAACTGTTTCGATAACAACTGAAACAACGATAAGAAGGCTGGTGCCACCAATAGCTAGAGATTGGATGCCGGTAAAATAACGCATCACTAGGGGCAAAATAGCAATAATGCTTAAAAATAAAGCACCGGCAAAAATAACGCGATGAGCGGTATAACCAAGATAAGTACTAGTTGGCTTACCGGGACGGATACCAGGAATAAAACCGCCCTGCTTCTGTAAATTTTCCGCGATTTGATCGGGATGAAAAATAACTTCTGTGTAAAAATAGGTGAAAGAAAAAACCAAAACAAAATAAACGATGCCGTAAATCAGTTGGTTATTAAATATTTCAATCACTTTAGCAGCTAAGGAAGCAATCCAAGCAGTGCGAGCTTGCAAGAAAAATTGCGCAATCATCGGCGGGAATAAAACAACAGAAATCGCAAAAATAATCGGGATAACTCCGGCCATATTAACGCGTAAAGGCAAATGGGTGCTGGAGCCGCCGAAAGCGCGATTGCCTCTAATCTGACGGGCATATTGCACAGGAATATTGCGCTGTCCTTCATTGATTATAACAACACCAACAACTGTTAAAATAGCAATAATAGCAAAACCAACAAGAGTAAATATCTGAGTCTGATCAAAACTTAAAATAAATTGCTGAAGTTGCTGCCAAACGCCGGCCACAATGCCTGCAAAAATTAAGAGAGAGATGCCGTTACCGATTTTCTTTTCAGAAATTAATTCACCAATCCACATAAGAAAAACCGTACCAGCCGAGATAGTAATAATGATAGTAGTAAAATCAAAAACACTCACTGCGCCCAATATCCCTTGATTAGAACGTTGCAGTAAGGTAATCATGCCGTAAGCTTGCATCGCCGCCAAAGGCACAGTTGCCCAGCGCGTCCACATATTAATCTTCTGGCGTCCGCTTTCTTCTTTCTGCATTTCTTCAACCTTAGGCACAATCATACCTAAAAGCTGAAAAATAATGGAAGCAGTAATATAAGGAGCAATACCCATCATGACAATAGAAAAATTTTCCATGCCACCGCCGGAAAAGATATTCATCAAACCCAAAATCTGATTGGAGGCGAAAAGGTTTTTTAAAGCAGCTGCATCAACACCGGGAACGGGAATATGAGCGGCTAAACGGAAAATAACCAACATCGCGAGCACGAAGAGCACGCTATTGCGTAAATCTTTGGCTTTCCAAATTTGTTCTAATTTTGCCAACATAAAAGCTTTAATTATGATTTAAAGGCAAAAGCCAAATATCTTAAGCGGATATCTGGCTCTTAAGAGCGGCACTCATGTCTACTTTTTCAAATTTAACTTTAACCGTCAATTTCTCTTTACCTAAGATTTTTACTGATGTTGACTGGCTCTTGATTAATTCTTTATCGAATAAAGCCGTCGGGTTAACGGTCTCACCGTCTTTAAAATTCTTATTAATCACTGACACAGAAACAACCTGGTTTTTCGGCTGTAAAGAGCGGAAACCACGTAATTTTGGCGTCTGCAACAACTGTTTGCGCATACCTAAACGCTTCAAACCGCTAACGCCGGAACGGGATTTTTGACCCTTTAAACCACGAGTACTGTAAGTACCATGCCCGGAAGCATTACCGCGGCCAACGCGTTTCTTTTTATGGGTGGCGCCAACGGAGCGCTTGATATTATTCAGTGACAACATAAAATTAAATAATTATCTTAAAATTTGCACTTATTCTTTAACTACAGTCGCTGCATCTTTATCGGCTGTGGTCGCCTCAATAACAACCTTAGCCTTATCGTCTGACTGTTTTTTTTCACGATGACGTAAGCTAGCTAAAGCGGCTAAAGTACAGCGGGCATTGTTAATTTTATTATTAGTGCCTAAAACTTTACTAGTAACATTCTTAATACCAGCTAATTCTAAAATAGCTCTGGCAACACCACCAGCAATAACTCCTCTACCTTGCTTGGCTGGCTTGAAGATAATTGAAGCTGCTCCCAATTTCTGACGAACGATATGCGGAATTGTTTCATTAACGACCGGCACCTTAAGCATCGTTTTTTTGGCTCGGTTAACTGCCTTATTGACCGCCATGGTCACATCAGCACCTTTGCCTAAACCAACGCTAACGCTGCCTTTGCGATCGCCAATTGCAACGCAAGCTCGAAAATTCATACGCTTACCACCCGCCATAACGCGAGTAACGCGAGCAATTTCCAAGATACGCTGTTCAAACTCGTCTTTATGGTCATCACGTCCGCCGCGACTATCTCTACGGGGAGCACGACCGCCACGTTGGCGTTTGCCTTGATCTCCGTATAAATCTTTAGCCACGACAGCGGCGGCTTTTTGATCCGAGCTGACGGCTTCTACTTTGTTGTTATCATCTGCCATATTAAAAATCTTAATACTTATTAAGTTTAGAAAACTAATCCCTGCTCACGAGCACTATCAGCAACGGCTTTTACCCTGCCATGATAGCGATAAGAACTTCGGTCAAAAACTACTTCTTTGATACCTAGAGCTAAAGCTTTATCAGCGAGCAGTTTGCCTAAGGCAGCAGCCGCAGCTGTTTTATTCAAGCCCTTTTCTTTTAATTCACGGACATGAGCGCTGGCTAAAGTGCGGCCGGCGGTGTCATCAATGAGTTGCAAGTACAAACCACGATTAGAACGAAAAACATTCAAACGCGGACGAGCAGCACTGCCGCTAATCTTAGCGCGAACGCGGTTTTGACGGCGTTTCTGCCTAGCTTTTTCTCTTTTAATAACATTCATCATATATTTAAATCAAGATTGCCTTATTTTTTAGCAGCTGTCTTACCGGCCTTGCGGCGCAATATTTCATCAGCATATTTAACGCCCTTACCCTTATAAGGCTCAGGAGCGCGTAATTTCCTTACTTTAAAGGCGGTGTTACCCAGAAGTTCATTATCGATACCACTGAGAGTAATAGCGTTGCCTTCAACAATAGCACTAATGCCGACGGGTAAAACAAATTCAATCGGATGAGAATAACCAAGATTAAGGTTAAGTTTATTGCCACTCACGGCCGCACGATAACCAACGCCATTGATTTCCAATTTCTTACTGAAACCGGAAGTGACACCGGTGACCATATTATCGGCCAAAGCACGATATAAACCCCAATAAGCACTGGCGTCCTTAGCCTTAAGGTCAACATTAACACGTAAAAAGCCTTCGGTAATTTCTACCGTCGCCGGCGCTTTTATTTCCCTCTTTAGTTCGCCCTTCGGTCCCTTAACCGACAAAATGCCGTTTTGAAACTGAGCGCTAACGCCAGCAGAGAGTTTGATTGGTAATTTTCCTAGACGAGACATAATTTTCTTTTCTTTATTGCGCCGAGCCAGCCTATTAGACCAACACCTGCCCGCAAAATTAGTTAGTACACTTCTCCAATGAGTTCGCCGCCGATATTCTTACGGAATGCTTCACGATTAGTCATTAATCCGGAAGAAGTTGATAATATAGCGATACCGAAATTATTCAAAACCGTCGGGATCTTATCTTTACCGACATATACTCTCGCCCCGGTCTTACTGATGCGTTTTATTCCACCAATACAAGGACTACCGTTTTTTTGGTATTTCAAAATGAGCTTCAGTTGGTCAAACTGGCTATGGCGGGAATTTAAACCGCCAGCAATGATTTCGGCGTGGCCTATCCAGCCTTCCTTTTCCAAAATCTTGGCGATTTCATATTTTATTTTACTCATCGGCATCAGCACTTCGGTCTTTTTGACCGCAGAAGCGTTGCGAATGCGAGTAAACATGTCTGCGATTGGATCTGTCATATTGTTATGCTATTTTTAGATAATATTGGCGGCCGGAAATTTACCAGCTAGATTTAGTAATGCCCGGCAGATCGCCGTTATCGGCTAATTCACGAAAGCAAATACGGCACAAGCCGAAATCGCGCATATAACCATGGTTGCGGCCGCAGCGCCAGCAACGATTAATCTTACGAGTAGAGAATTTTGGTTTGCGCTTCGCTTTAACGATGAGAGCTGTTCTTGCCATATATAATATGTAAATTATTTTTCGTTCTTTTTGAAAGGAAAGCCGAAAGCTCTAAAAAGAGCTAAGCCTTCTTCACGATTTTTTGCATTAGTATTCAAACAAATTTCTAAGCCATAAATCTGATCGATATCTTCAGCCCTGAGTTCAGGAAAACAAGAATAATCTTTCAAACCGATGCTCATATTACCACTACGATCAACACCTTTGTCGCTGATACCGCGAAAATCGCGCACCCGAGGAAAAGAAATATTTACCAATTTTTCAACAAAGTCATACATGCGCTCGCCTCTCATTGTAGCAACGGCGCCAATAATCTGTCCTTCTCTGACTTTAAAAGCAGAAATTGATTTCTTAGCTTTAGTCATGATCGGTTTTTGACCGCTGATTTTAGTTAAGGTCTTTTCAATCGCACTAATCGCTTCTTTTTCCTTAGCATGCTTACCAAAACCGATATTGATTACCACCTTTTGCAAACGTGGAACCAGGAGGCTGTTCTTATAAGAGAACTCCTCTTTTAGCTTCGGGACGATTTCTTTTTGATATTTTTCTTTTAAACGCATAGAATTGAAATTACTCGATTACGGTCTTACATTTTTTGCAAACCCGATATTTCTTAACGCCCTTTTCTCCTTCGGTCAGCTTCATGCCGACTCTAGTTTGCTGTCCGCAAGACGGGCAGATTAAGGCGACATTAGAGGCATTGATAAAAGCCGGGAATTCAATCCGCTGACCTTTTTCACCTTCACGGTTAGGCCGCATGTGCTTAACCAGAAGATTAAGGCCTTCGATACTGACCTTGCCTTCTTCCGGCAACACTTGCAAAACCTTACCGGTTTTACCGTTATCTTTACCGGCTAATATCTTTACATTATCGTTTTTCTTGATTTTCATATATTCAAATTGGCGCTCTTAAATTATAAAACCTCAGGAGCCAAAGAGGCGATTTTGACGAAACCGGCGCGACGCACTTCCCTGGCCACCGGACCGAAAATGCGAGTACCTTTCGGATCTTTCTTTTCTTTATCAGTAATAATGACACAAGCGTTATCGTCAAAACGGACATAAGTTCCATCTGTACGACGGATCTCTTTGCTAGTACGTACAATAACTGCTTTAATAACATCACTCTTTTTAACGGCCGCATGCGGCGAGGCACTCTTAACAGCAGCGATTATAATATCGCCGACATGAGCGTAACGTTTGCGGTAACCGCCCAAAACGCGGATGCACATTACTTCTTTAGCGCCGGAATTATCGGCTACCTTTAATTTTGTCTGTACTTGGATCATAACAGTATCGTTCGCTGTCGTCCCTAAAAGATAGGGCCAAAACAGCCAACCTGCTTTAGTTCTCAATTATTCGCCAGCGTTTTGTCTTACTTAAAGGGCGGCATTCAATAAAATTAACTTTTTCCCCTTCTTTACAAATATTCTTTTCATCATGAACCTGATATTTACGACTAACAGTATAGCGTTTTTTATATTTTTGATTAATTTTAACCGAATCAACCTTCACGATAGCGGTCTTGTCGCTCTTAGTGCTGACAACCACGCCACTGAATTGCTTGATAATTTTATTGTCCGCCGGAGCAGTAGCTACGGCTTGTTTTTTTGCGGGCATAGAATTTAAATTAAACTTTGGTGTTAAGAACCGTTAAAATACGAGAGACCGTTGCTCGGACTTCTCTGATTTCGCGGATATTTTTCAATTGGTGGTTAGAATCTTTAAAACGCAATTCACGCAGTTTTTCACGAGACTGAGCGAGAAGCCTATGCAATTCAGCCGGAGTTTTGCTTGTAAGTTCTTTTATTTCCATATTATTTATTAAAAGTAATTTTGATTTCAGTTCCGGCTTACTTGGTTACGACCTTACATTTTACCGGCAACTTGTGAGCAGCCAAAGTCATCGCTTCTACCGCTGTCTTTTCATCCAAGCCTTCCATCTCAAACATTACCGTACCGGGCTTAACAACGCAGACATAATGGTCAACCGCACCCTTACCTTTACCCATCGGGATTTCACCGCCATGAGCAGTTACAGGCTTATCCGGAAAAATTCGAATCCAGAGCTTACCAGTTTTTTTAATATAACGGGTCATCACACGGCGAGCAGCTTCAATTTGGCGAGAATCCACCCAATGAGCGGACATCGCTTTTAAGCCGTAGCTGCCGAAGTTCACATCTACCATACGTGTGGCAATCCCACCGCGGCGGCGCTTGTGATCTTTCCGGTATTTTGTTTTCTTTGGCATTAACATATCGGTAATGAAAATCGTTTAATTTTTATTTAAGCGGCTATCGGTTCACCTTTGCCGTCTTTTTCTTTTTCAAAAACTTCTCCCTTGTAAATCCAAACTTTGATACCAATGGCGCCATAACTGGTATGAGCGGCACCGCGAGCATAATCGATATCTGCACGTAAAGTCTGTAAAGGCACTTTGCCAAAAACTAATTTTTCTGTACGAGCAATTTCGGCTCCATTCAAACGTCCACTGATAACAATCTTCACACCGAGAGCACCAGCGCGTTCAACGCGACCAATCAACTGTTTCATTACTTTACGGAAAGGCATGCGCTTTTCTATTTCCATGATAGTCGACTGAACGGCGATTTGAGCACTTAACTGAGGGCGACCGACTTCTTTAATATTAAGATTTATTTCACCCATGCGAAAATTGCGTAAAAACTGATCATGAATTTTCTTTTTCAAATCTTCAACGCCGTTACCACCGCGGCCGATAATCAAACCGGGCTTAGCTGTCCAGATATCAATCGCAATCTTATTCAAACTGCGAGTAATTTCAACTCTATCTATACCAGCTTCACGCATGGTCTTAATCAAATGTTTGCGAATGGCAATATCCTGCTGGATATTCTTAATATAATTATTGCCACTTTCAAACCAGATAGAAGGCCAGGTTTTGGTAACGCCTAAGCGCATTACTTTTGGATTTACTTTTTTTCCCATACTATTTATGTTGCGTTAATTGCTTTAGATGAAGAATTATTGACCGCTCTTGCGATTAAAAAGTTGAGTGGTAAATCCTTTTCCAGATTTGGTATCGGCGTTAACTTTACCCTTGGCTTTCAAACCTTCTTTCTTTTCTCCAGATTTGGCGCGTTTTTCTGCTTCAGCCATCACTTGTTCCAGTTTCACGGGCGCTTCCACCTTATCCTTACGAGCGACTTTTTTACCGCTTTCAACAATTTCCGCCAAAGTAACATGGACATGGGAACCGCGCTGACGTATAACAGTTGCTCGACCGTGAGCTTTTGGCATCCAGCGCTTAAGAGTCACTCCCTCGTCAGCCTTTATTTCTTTAACAAAAAGATTATTTTTATCTAGACTAAAGTTATGTTCAGCATTAGCGATGGCTGACTCAATTAATTTCTTAATCGGTTCAGAGGCGAGTTTATTTAAAAACTGCAATTGATCCAAAGCCTTGTCCACCGGCATATGGCGGACGACATCAAGAACCAAGCGCGCTTTGCGCGCGGACATTCGTAAATGATTTAAACTTGCTTTAATTTCCATAGGATTTGCTTGGGCTAAGCCAGCACATATCGCGCATAACCGCCTCGCCTTTTAATTATTTGCCGCCCTTAGCCTGAGTAGACTGAGCTTTTGCCATCTTGCCACCGTGGGCAACGAATTTCCGAGTCGGCGCAAACTCGCCTAAACGATGACCAACCATATTTTCCACCAAATAAACCGGCACATGAGTGCGGCCGTTATGAACGGCAATAGTCAAACCAACCATTTCCGGAACAACAGAACAAGCCCGGTCCCAGACTTTAATAACGGTTTTATCGCCCGGCTTCAAATCCAGCACTTTTTTTAAGATGCGCGGATTAATATAGGGTCCTTTTTTAGAGCTTCTTGACATATGCTTGTTAATAATTGGATAAAATATTACTTTCTCTTCGCTCGGCGCTTAATGATCAATTTATTGGAAGAGCGCTTGCGGCGAGTCTTAACTCCCAAAGCAGGCTTGCCCCAAGGAGTTTTCGGATGGCGTAAACCGATTGATTGGTTACCTTCACCACCACCATGAGGATGATCTACCGGATTCATAGCGGAACCACGAACAGTCGGGCGAATACCCATATGACGACTGCGACCAGCTTTACCTAAAACGATATGGCGTTTATCTGGGTTACTTGCTTGGCCAACAGTGCACAAACATTCTTTTTTTACTAAACGTATTTCGCCACTCGGCATTTTAATCTGCGCATATTTACCTTCAACACCCATGACGAAAACAGCATTACCGGCACCGCGGGCAATCTTAGCACCACGGCCAGGTTCAAATTCCAAATTATTAATGGCAACACCGGCAGGAATATGTAAAACGGGCATCGAGTTACCAACTTTTATTTCTACTAAATTCTGAGAACTGATAATCTTTTCTCCAACCACTAAACCAAGAGGAGCAACGATGTAACGCTTTTCCCCATCAGCATAATGCAATAAGGCTAAGCGGGCACCTCGATTAGGATCATATTCAATGGAAGCTACCGTAGCAGGAATATCAAACTTATCACGTTTAAAATCAATTAAACGGATATATCTTTTCTCGCCGCCGCCACGATGACGAACGGTAATTTTTCCTTGGCTGTTGCGGCCACTGGTTTTCTTTTTAATAACGATCAAGCTTTTTTCCGGTGTGTTCTTAGTGATGTCGGCGCCATCATCGAATGTCGCGCCCCGACGTCCGGGAGTATTAGCTCGTACTTTTTTAATACCCATATATAATCGATTACTTGTTTATAAATTAAACGCCTTCGTAAATCTTGATGCTATCACCCTTCTTCAAGGTAACAATTGCCTTCTTCCAATCTTTACGCTTGCCTTTGATACGTCCGCGTGTAACCGCTTTGCCCTGCATACAGATTATATTGACGCTTACCGGCTTAACGCCGTAAACAGCATATATTGACTTGGCTACTTCGATTTTATTAGAGGCCTTAGAAACAACAAAAGCATATTTATTTTGGGTACCTAACTCAGTCGCTTTTTCTGTAATTAAAGGTTTATCTAAAACACGGAAAGCCCCATCATAGCGGGAAACAGCCGACGCTTTTTTTGTACGCGGATTTTTTTTATCGCCGCCATCGGCAGAATATAACTCCTGCATACTAAGCTCAGCCTCAGGCTTATTTTTTATTTCTTTAGTTTCCGAGGGCTGATCGTTTTTTTTAGGGGCGGCCGTTTTTTTGACGCCGCTTTGTTTTGCTCCAAATAAAGCCATATGTTTAATTCAAGATTCAAGATTTAAAATGTGATTAATCCTTACTATCTTTGCCATACTGAGCCGCTAAAGCCTTAAGACCTTCTTCGGCCATTAATATCTGGCGGGATCCAAGTATATCGACAATATTGATATTTTCAGGATTGATGATATTAACACCCTTAAGATTGCGACCGGAATATCTAGCCTTTTCATCTTTCTCACCATTAACTATCAATAAGCTGCGGCGATCGGCCGGTAAAACGGATTTTTCAAAGGATTTCAACATGCCATCAAATTGTTTTGTTTTAAATTCCGCCATCTTCAAAGTGTCGACAACGATTAAACTGGATTGAGCGATTTTATCGGACAAAGCCATCATAATCGCTTTTTGGCGCATCTTTTTATTTAATTTCTTAGAAAAGTTACGATCTTTAGTTGGACCGAAAGTAACACCACCACCAATCCATAAAGGAGAACGGCTGGAACCAACACGAGCACGACCAGTGCCTTTTTGCTTCCAAGGTTTTTTACCACCGCCACGAACTTCGCTGCGATCTTTAGTGTGAGCCAAAACCTGGCGCTCATTGGCCTGCTGAGTAATGACTGCCTGATGTAAGAGATCAGCATTCGCTTTCAAACCAAAAAATTTAGCGGAAAGCTCCAACTCTTTGATTGGTGCAGCGTTTTGATTATAAACTTGAACTTTGATGGACATATAATTTAAACCGGACTTATATTGATTAAGCGGCCGGAGCCTCTTCTTTATTTTCTAAGGTAGTTTCAGCAATAACTTCTGCAACAGGCGCCTCAGGCTCAGCGACAACGCTTTCAAGCTCAAGAGCGGGGGCTTCAGAAACAATTTCTGTTTCAGAAACAATTTCTTCTGCCGGCATTTCTACGGCAACATTTTTTTCTTCCTGCACTGAAACTGTGTCAACATTTAAATCCCCCCTACCTTTAATCATTAATAAACCGCCAGTAGCACCAGGAACAGCGCCTTTAATATATAAAATGTTTTTTTCTAAATCGATAGAGATAATGGAAAGATTCTGTACAGTCACGCGTTCATTGCCCATACGTCCACCCATGCGCATTCCTTTAAAAATATGAGCTGGACCCTTAGGACCGACGGAACCAGGCATACGCAACTGATCTTTATTACCATGACTTTTGCGTCCGCCTTTAAAACCATGACGTTTAACAACACCCTGAAAACCACAACCTTTGGAAGTACCGGTCACGGCCACAACATCACCAACGGCGAAAGTAGCGGCGCTGATGCGGTCACCAACTTTAACGGCTAATTCATTTTCAGTTCTAAATTCACGAACATGCATCGGTAATACACCGGCTTGTTTAAAATGACCGAGTTGCGGTTTTTTAATATTTTTTTCTTTACGGATGCCAAAAGCTAATTGCAAGGCAGAATATTTATCAGTCTTTTGAGTTTTTACCTGAGCAATGACACAAGGACCGGCTAAAACCGGAGTCACGGCGAAAACTCGATCATTTTCCCAGACCTGAGTCATCTGCATTTTTTTTCCTAGAATGAATTTCATATTTTTAAAACAAAAAACTGGTAAATTTACCAGCCTAAAAAACAAAAGCCAAAATTGCGCATCTCCTCCCTGCCTTCAATTTTATTTTTGTTTTCTTGCTGTTTTCTCCCAATAATCCGCTAATTTACTTACTCGCACTTTCTTTCGTATCATTACGGAAGAGTTACGAGCAGGCGCCTGAGCGGAAATAATCAATATTTAATTTTATATTACTGCATTTTTATCTCTACGTCAACCCCTGCCGGTAAATTCAAATTTGTCAAACCTTCGATAGTCTTGGCACTAGGATCGATAATATCAATAATACGTTTGTGAATACGCATCTCATATTGATCGCGAGCATCTTTATGCACAAAAGTAGAACGATTGACTGTGTATTTGCGCTTTTCTGTAGGCAACGGAATCGGACCAAAAAAACTAGCATCACTGCGTTCAATTGTTTCAACAATCGTCTTAGTAGACTGATCAATAATTTTATGATCAAAAGCCTTGATTTTAATACGGATTCTCTGCTTGTAATCCTTTTCTTCTTTCTTGGGTTCAGACATAGAAAATGTACGGTTATTTTTTTAATTAATGTTAAATAAACACAGCAAGCTCGCCCTTTTTCTTTGTCCTCCGTTTAAAGCAGGAGCAGAAAGAGCGAGCTTAGGTGTCAACTTATTTAAGAATCTTGACTACAGCGCCAGCGCCGACAGTGCGTCCACCTTCGCGGATAGCAAAGCGTTGCTTTTCTTCCAAGGCAACTGGAGAAATTAATTTGACGGTAATAGTGACGGTATCACCAGGCATAACCATTTCGGTTCCTGCCGGTAATTCTACTTCACCAGTAACATCAGTGGTACGGATATAGAATTGAGGTTTATAACCCTTAAAGAAAGGTTTGTGGCGTCCGCCTTCGTCCTTGGACAAAACATAAACCTGAGCTTCAAATTCAGTGTGCGGAGTGATACTGCCCGGTTTGCATAAAACCTGACCGCGCTCTACTTCCGTTTTCTTAGTACCGCGAAGTAATAAACCAGCGTTGTCACCAGCTTCACCGCGATCCAAAGACTTATTAAACATTTCTACACCAGTGATGGTAGTCTTCTTTGTGTCCATCAAACCAACAATTTCCACTTCATCGCCAACCTTGATAACACCGCGATCAATGCGGCCAGTTACCACGGTACCGCGGCCTTCAATGGAGAAAATATCTTCTACCGGCATTAAGAAAGGTAAATCGACATCGCGTTTTGGCATCGGAATATATTCATCCAACTGCTTCATAAGTTCCATGATCGGGGCGGCATCGGCACCGGTCGGATTTTCTAAAGCTTTCAAGGCGCTACCGCGAATAATCGGAGTAGTATCACCCGGGAATTCATATTTCTTCAACAAATCGCGAATTTCTTCTTCAACTAGATCAATTAATTCCTGATCTTCTACCATATCGCATTTATTCAAGAAAACAACGATATAAGGAACGCCAACTTGACGAGCTAAAACGATATGTTCGCGGGTCTGCGGCATAGGGCCATCAGTCGCGGAAACGACTAAAATTGCACCATCCATTTGAGCGGCACCAGTGATCATGTTTTTGACATAATCAGCGTGACCAGGACAATCAACGTGAGCGTAGTGACGAGCGGCTGACTCATACTCTACGTGAGCGGTCGCGATAGTAATACCGCGTTCGCGTTCTTCAGGAGCGGCATCAATTTCACTTACGCCTTTTTTGGAGGCCTTCATGCCATTAGCGCCAAATACCGCCAACATTGCGGCGGTTAAAGTAGTCTTACCATGATCGACGTGGCCGATAGTGCCAACATTGACATGGGGTTTAGTGCGTTCAAATTTTTCTGCCATGTTTTTATACTTACGGCCCCCTTAAGGGGTTTCTTTCCTGTATAGAGGAAACCAGCCGCGAAATTAATTAATATTTTAAACCTAAATGATTATTTAATCTGTAGTTTCTGCCTTATCTTTGATTTTCGGAGGAATATTCCAATTCTTACGCTCTTTGCTTTCTTCAGCTAAATATTCAGCCTGATCTTCATTTTTCCAATCAGCGATTTCGCGATTTATTTTATCAGCTAAATCTTCTTCTGTCAAATTTGGCTTAAAGATAGCCTCTTTTCTGTCTAATGTAGCCGGATTGACCATTTTTTCGTAGCGATCCAGGTCAACAATAGCAAAAGAATCCTCCGGAGTCTCAGCATCAAAAAAAATAATGGCATCATTAGTTTTTCTGGCTAATTTTAAAGCTTTTTTTAATTGTTCACGCATATTTTGAAAAAGCTCCTCCTGCTTATGTTATTCTCTATTTTCAGTCAAAATTGAGATTATAGAGCGATAAATCTGTTTCAGACTAGGGATTAAGGCTACTTTAGCTTGATCATCTAAATTTAAATAATAAGGCGTGCTGGGAATCATGGTTTTAAATTCAGCTTCCAGCGCTTTAATTTTACTTTTGGTGTTTAGGTCAATGGTGCAATCGTTATCATCAAGATAGCTACATAGTGACAATAGTAAATTTATATTATTTTTTCCCAAACAATTACTTTCATAATAATCAAAGACTTCCTTATCAGCAAATTTTAAAAATTCATCCTCCCAATCGCGTCTGGCATAATGGTCAACTGAATTATCGGTAAAAGTCGGGGCATTAACAAAGGTCAAGGAACGATGAACAGCTTCATCTAAGAGTTCGGAATCAGGCGTATGGAGTAAAGATGATTTCAAGACAGGAATTTTTCCAAGATTACTTCCCTCATCAATAATTTTTATTACTAGATTGCCGTGTTCGGCACCGAAAGCTATCAAAGAAGCTGCTCTTTCTGCCGCACTTTTTTCTTTCTTTTCCGAATCGACAACGGCGACATGATCATCGAAGCTCTCGTTATTCATAAAATTATTTACCGCTTTTTTCTTTAATGGTTTCTAAAACGTTACGCGGCACTTCGCTATAATGAGAAAACTCCATAACAGAATTGGCGCGGCCCTGGGACATCGAGCGTAAAGCGGTAACATAGCCAAACATTTCCGCTAAAGGTACTTTAGCTTTAATTGCTTTAATTTTATTGGGACGATCAATCATTTCTTCAATCTGTCCACGTTTAGAATTAATGTCACCAATAATATTACCCATGTAGTCTTCCGGAGTCGTGACTTCGACTTTCATTATCGGTTCAAGCAAAATCGGCTTGGCTTTTTGACAAGCATCTTTGAAAGCAAAAATACCAGCCATTTTAAAAGCAATTTCGGAAGAATCAACTTCATGATAACTACCGTAATAAACAGCTACCTTAACGTCAACCATCGGATAACCAGCCACAACGCCGGACAGAAGAGCTTCTTTAACACCCTTTTCAATTGCCGGGATATATTCTCTCGGAATAACACCGCCTTTGACTTCATCCAAAAATTGATAACCTTTACCTTCACCGGACGGTTCAACACGCAAACAGCAATGACCATATTGACCGCGCCCGCCAGATTGTTTGATATATTTATGTTCCGCCTCAGCCATCTGTGTAATCGTTTCACGATAAGATACTTGTGGCTTGCCAACATTTGCTTCCACGCCGAATTCACGCTTCATGCGGTCAACGATAATATCTAAATGCAGTTCGCCCATACCGGAAATCAAAATCTGATTTGTCTCTTCATCAGTCTCGACCCGGAAAGTCGGATCTTCTTCAGCTAAGCGGGACAAAGCGACGCCCATCTTCTCTTGATCAACTTTAGTTTTCGGTTCAACAGCAATTTTAATAACTGGTTCCGGAAAAACAATCGATTCCAATAAAACCGGCGCATTTTCATCGCTTAAAGTATTACCGGTAGTTGTATTTTTTAAACCAATAACAGCCGCAATATCGCCGGCATAAATTTCTTTAATTTCTTCCCGGTGATTGGCATGCATTCGCACTAAGCGGCCGATACGTTCTTTATTGCCAGTTGAAGCATTAATGATATAAGAACCGGCTTGCAAAACACCCTGATATACACGGACGAAACAGAGCTTACCAACAAAAGGATCAGTCGCAATTTTAAAAGCTAAACCAACAAAAGGTGCATTATCCTCTGCCCTAATCGGTGTTTTCTTTTCCACATCGTCAACATCAGAAGCGTCAACCGGCTTAACATCTAAAGGAGAGGGTAGATAATCATTCACGGCATCGAGGGCAAACTGGACACCAATATTTTGTAAAGCTGTACCGCAAAGCACGGGATATATTGCATTATTGATTACACCGTGACGAATAGCTTTTTTCAAATCTTCGATACTAATCTCTTCACCATTTAAAAATTTTTCCATTACTGTATCATCGCACTCTACCGCTCTCTCTACTAATTCGGTACGGAATTTTTCTACCTTTTCTTTTAAATCTTCGGGAATCGGCACTTCAGTCACGTTTTCCCCAAAATTACCGACAAAAGTATAAGCTTTTCTTTCTAAAAGATCGATGACGCCCGTCAGATTATCTTCAGCGCCAATCGGTAATTGAATAGCCACGGCCTTGGAATTAAGGCGTTCTTTAATGGAATTAAGACTCATGTAAAAATCAGCACCCATCTTATCCATCTTATTAACGAAACAAAGGCGCGGAACCTGATATTTATCTGCTTGCCGCCAAACTGTTTCTGATTGCGGTTCAACTCCGGCTTGACCGTCAAAAACGGCAATAGCACCATCAAGTACACGCAAAGAGCGTTCCACTTCCACGGTAAAATCGACGTGTCCGGGAGTATCAATAATATTTACTTTATTACCTTTCCAAAAACAGGTAGTAGCGGCGGAGGTAATAGTAATACCACGTTCTTTCTCTTGTTCCATCCAATCCATTTCGGCTGCCCCTTCGTGCACTTCACCGATTTTGTGCTTTTTACCGGTATAAAACAAAACCCGCTCAGTAAATGTAGTTTTACCGGCGTCGATATGGGCCATGATACCGATGTTTCTGATCTTATCAAGAGAATAATCGCGTGGCATAAGTATTTTTGACTAAATTATTTATGAATAAAAAGATAAAAAAGCAAATTTCATTGCGGATATAAGATAATTTTATTCTTATATAGAAGTTCGAGTATCAGAGAAGTCGAGAGCTTTTGGTTTTGAGTGAAGACCGAGGAAAGAGTGGTAAGTGGAGTCAACCGTATTAAACATACGGCGAACGCTCACGAGCCGCTCTTGACGAAGGTATTCGCCAAAACCAGAAGCTTCTTATCTAGAAAAGTGAGCGAAAGCTTTATTAGCTTCAGCCATCTTGTGCACTGCTTCCCTTTTCTTAACTGCGGCACCTTCACCGTTAGAGGCGTCGAGAATTTCACCGGCTAATTTTTCTGCCATTGAACGGCCACGGCGAGCATGCGCGGCTGTAATCATCCAGTGACAACCAAGATAAAAACGGCGTTCGCCACGAACCTGGAAAGGAACCTGATAATTGGCGCCACCGACGCGCTTACCGCGGACTTCAACCAAAGGAGATACTTTTTTCATTGCCTTGTTAAAAACATGGCGAGGATCTTGTTTGGTTTTATCCTTGATCAAATTAAAAGAACCGTACACGATTCTCTCGGATACGCTTTTTTTACCATCCTGCATCACGTAATTGATCAGCTTGGTAATATTTTTATCGTTGTATTTGCTATCCCCGGCGATATCTCTTTTAGGGGCTTGTTTTCCTCTCATAGTTGCTGGAAAGGGCGCATCAACAGCTATTACTAATGCGCGCCTAAATTATATGAAGGAGGGCGAAAACGCCTCTCCGAAATAAACAAAATTATTTAGCAGCCTTCGGTCTCTTGGCACCATAGCAGCTCCGTCCTTGACGACGAGCTTCAACACCAGAAGCATCATAAACACCGCGGACAATCTTATAACGGACACCCGGAAGATCCTTAGTCTTACCACCTTTGATAAGCACGATGGAATGTTCTTGCAAATTATGTCCCATACCAGGAATATAAGCAGTCACTTCCATGCCGTTAGACAAACGAACACGAGCGATTTTACGCAGAGCGGAGTTCGGTTTTTTCGGAGTGGTAGTGGTAACCTTAACACAGACTCCCTGCTTAAAAGGAGCTCCCTGCGCATTAACATTCTTCTTGCGATGAAGCGAGTCTAAACTCGTATGCAAAGCCAAAGAAGATTGACGGCTTTTTTTGGATTTTCTGCCCTTACGGACTAATTGATTAATTGTCGGCATAATGCTTCAGCAATTATTAAAAACTAAGAAGGGACGACCTTATTCTGACCGCTCTCTTCTTTTATTAAACAAATTTTATGATAACAAAATATCCTGACCCATCAGGATAGAGTTATTACTCGCCTACTTTATCAAAATCAAAAAAATAAGTCAAGATAAGCGAAGAATTCCCTTACCCGATTCAGCTTCAAATCCTCAAAGTCCGGTCAAAAATTTGAAAAGCCAATCGATGATCGGTAAAAGATACGAAAAACCAAGCCAAGCGAAAAGGATGACAAAAATAAAGCCGAAACGCTCTAAACTAAGGTATTTTTCTTGTAAGGCCGGTGATAAAAACGGGGCTAATATTTTAGAACCATCAAGAGGCGGCAGAGGAATTAGATTAAACAGCATTAAAATCAAATTAATATAAACGATCAAAGCAATCAAGCCGGAAAAAACTAAGCTTGAAAAAGGTAAAAAACGCAAAATTAGAGCAAAAAAGGCCGCTACGATAAAATTAGCCGCCGGACCAGCCAAAGCAACTTTTGCTCCACCATAACGGTGATCGCGTAATCGATAAGGGTTATATGGCACCGGCTTTGCCCAACCAAAAACAAAAGGCATACCAGCAAAAAGCATCATACCGGGCAAAAGCAAAGAACCAAACCATTCTAGATGCGCTAAGGGGTTTAAAGTCAGGCGCCCGGCTTCTCTAGCGGTCGGATCACC
>CAIZYV010000085.1 GCA_903937325.1 Candidatus Falkowiibacteriota bacterium
GAATCGGCCAAAGCTTTTTTACAAGGCTCAATCGTCTGAGCAACTAAGTCGCCAACTAAAGACTCTAGTTTTGAGCGACTTAATTTCATCACCAGATGTTTCGGCCCGTTAGCGTCAGTAGAGATAAATGGCTGGTTAATTTCACTTTCCATCGCAGTGGATAATTCAATCTTAGCCTTCTCGGCCGCTTCCTTAATACGCTGCAGAGCTAAAGTATCCTTAGATAAATCGATTCCCTGATCTTTCTTAAACTCCTCAATAATCCAATCGATAATACGCTTATCAAAATCTTCGCCGCCTAAATGAGTATCACCGTTTGTTGCTTTTACTTCTACGGTATCAACAGAAATATCCAAGACAGATACATCAAAAGTACCGCCGCCTAAATCATAAACAACAATCTTCTGTCCTTGTTTTTTATCAAAACCGTAAGCTAAAGCGGCCGCTGTGGGTTCGTTAATAATGCGCTTCACGTCTAAGCCAGCAATCAAGCCGGCATCTTTAGTCGCTTGACGCTGAGAATCGTCAAAATATGCCGGAACCGTAATAATAGCTTCAGTAATTTTTTCACCAATCTTCGCCTCAGCGTCAGCCTTTAACTTCGAAAGAACCATGGCCGATACTTCTTGCGGTGAATAATCACTATCTCCCATTTTTACTTTTACCCCCTCCCCTGCCTGGATAATTTTATAAGGCATGGTGTTTAAATCTCGCTGCACTTCGGCGTCAGTAAAATGGCGCCCAATCAAACGCTTCACGGCATAAACAGTATTTTCTGGATTGATAACCGCCTGACGCTTAGCCGAGGCGCCGACTAGACGTTCGCCATTCTTCGAAATAGTTGCGATTGAAGGGGTTGTACGATTGCCCTCAATATTTTCTAAAATTTTCGGCACGCCACCTTCCATGATTGCCATGGCAGAATTAGTCGTTCCTAAATCGATTCCTAAAATTTTTCCCATATAATTTATTTAAATTGACAAAATTATTTTCGTCGGTTAATTAGTATTTATTTATTTCTTTCCATTGGACTGAATCTTAATGTTCTTAGGCCGTGATTCCGTCGCTTTAGGAATATTGATTTTTAAGATGCCGTCTTCATTAACAGCGCTAGCTTTATCACCATCGACTTTGGTTGGTAAAGGGATGGAGCGAAAGAAAGAGCCGCGACGTATTTCTTTGCGATAATAATTTTTTTCATCTACCTCACTCTTACGCTCACTTTCACCCTTAATACACAAAACGTCATTTTCTATAGAAATACTAACCTTTTCCGGATCAATTCCGGCCAACTGCGTTTCCACGACAATACTATCTTTATCTTCATACATATCTAGAGCCGGTGTAAAACCAAATTGATTACCACGCACCGCCGGCAACATTTCACCAAACATCTTGTCCATATCGTCAAAAGCAAAACCTTCATTTAAGAAGGGGGTCCATCTAATTAAAGACATAAATTTATAATTTACCCCTTCCTAAAACTCCGAAAAATAGAGTTGATAAGAAGGGCAAAAATAAAATTAAATACTTATTATTCTACTATTACTTTAGCGGCCCTTATAACACGACCGTTTAAAATATAGCCAGGCATCACTTCCTTGACAACCTTGTCGCCCTGGCCATCTAAGGCTTCCATTAAATTATGATCAAAATTCTCACCCAAGGTCTTAATCTCTTCTACGCCGCGCGCCGCTAAAGCATCTTTAAACTGTTTAAGTACATACTCCACCCCCTTTACCCAAGCACTGTCTTTTTCCATTTCTGGCAGGGATGATAAAGACATTTTAAGATGATCATACACCGGTAAAAGATCCTGCAAAAAATCACTAAGAGCAAACTTCGCAAAATTATCTTTATCTTTCATCACCTGTTTAGACAAATTTTGATAATCCGCTAAAGCGCGTTTATATTTATCTTCAAAATCATCTTTAGCACTTTCTTGGCGACGGGAGATAAAAAGATTCAACATTCCTACAATACTTTCCGCAATATTTAATTCAGCAAGAGCTTTGTGCGGATCAATCCAGATGTATTCTGATACTTCTGGAGACAAAGTCACTTCGCCGCCAGCCAAATGCGCAAAAAAATTCAAAAAAATAAAATGTCTCTCTTTGATAAAGCTGGCTGGCTTAATACCATCTAGTGCCACCACAAATTCGATACGATCAATTTGTAAAGAAGTCTCCTCTGCAATTTCCCGAATCAATGTTTCTTCCATCTTTTCTCCCCATTCAATATGACCGCCCGGGATAGACCAGCCCTTCATCTTATTATTTTTAATCAACAAAATTTCGCCGGCATCATTATATATAAGCGGTCCAACCACCGGCTCCGGATAACGAGGATGTGATTCCGACAACCAGCTAAAACGTGCCCGGCGCTTCCCATCGACACTTACTTCTTCCTGCCACATCGTAGCTGGACGCGACCAAATTTTATTATCTGACAAAGAACGATAAACTACTAACTCTTCTTTATTTTCAGTATTTTCACTTAAAAACAATAATTCATATTTTTCACCTTTATAGTGACGATAAATTCCTGGCTGTAAATTTTTCATAAATCTTTATTTAAAATGTGCTTGTAAATAATGTAATAAAGCTAAATTACGACTATAATCCATACGTAAAGGGCCAAGAATACCACAGAGCCCAGATACACCCTGATAACGATATTTTAAAAGACTGGTTCCCAAGAAAGCGCCAAAAGGATTAGCGCCACCCAAAAAAATTCGGCTGCCCTCGGGTAAATCATTAAACAGATCGTCAATAATTTCTTCCATTCGATCAATCACTAAAGAAACATCACAAACCGTTTCCGCTTGACGAAACTCAGGCTGAGCAAAAAGATTGGATAAACCAGTATGATAAAGATCATTCTTATGAAAAGCCCAAAAAACAGCGTTACCGGAAAGTTCAGCTAAAGCCCTGGCCACTGGCTTAAGACTTTCAGCCGATTTATCTAAAGCACGATCGATTACCTCTTTATCGCTTCCTTTTAATTCCTTCTTCTTACCGGACAAAGCTTCTATTTCTAAAATATAAGCGGATTCAGTCGGCACGCGCCCAGCTGAGGTATGAGGCTGATAAATATAACCAGACTCCTCTAAAAACATTAGTTCATTACGAACTGTAGCTGGTGAAATATCTAAACGATATTTTTCTACTAAAATACCAGAGGCAACCGGTTGAGCGCTTTTAATATACTCTTTAATTAAAGTATGCAAGATTAGTTTTTGGCGATCACTCAAAACCATAAAAATAATATTAACGCTACGAGCATATTATAAAAAAAATTAGCACTCAAGTCAATAGAGTGCTAATTATTCAAAAAATTTACCTAATAAAAAATAAAAACGCCTAAATTAAGGCTGAGGATTGGATGGGCTAACGCGATCACGAAAATACCAAGCCAGTATTTCCCTGGCAATAGGCACAGCAATACTACTACCTTCCCCTCCCTCTTCCACTACCACTGTAATTGTTAATTCCGGATTTTCATAAGGAGCAAAACCGGTGAACCAGGCATGATTAGCATTTTTACTTGACCACTGAGCGGTGCCCGTCTTACCAGCAACAGCGACCGGTAATACACTCAGACTGCGAGCGCTACCAGCTGTCACCGTCTGACGCATACCTTCACGAACGACTTGCAAATTATAAGCATCAATAAAATCTTGGCGAATAATCTTGGGAATAATTGTCCGACTAACTTGGTTATCCTCGCTCAGCAAAGCACTGACTAAAGTCGGCTGATAAAGA
The DNA here is from genome assembly GCA_903937325.1 of Candidatus Falkowiibacteriota bacterium. Taxonomy (GTDB): domain Bacteria; phylum Patescibacteriota; class Patescibacteriia; order Patescibacteriales; family UBA12465. Next base: position 3,765 of record CAIZYV010000085.1, read on the forward strand.
CGTCCGCCATTAGCTACGGCAGCGGTAAAATTCGCTACCTGCAAAGGTGTGGTGATAATGTCTCCCTGACCAATGGCAATATGATAAGTGTCACCAATATACCAAGCCTCATCTTTTGTTTCTTCTTTCCAGACTTGACTCGGCACAAAACCAGCCGATTCACCATTTAAATCAATGCCGGTTTTTTCACCAAGACCGAAAAGTCTCATATATTTTACTAAACGATCAACTCCAAGACCAGAAAAATCTTGATAACCGCCACCAATATAATAGAAAAAAGTATTAACTGATTCAGCTAAAGCTTTACGAACATCGGTAGTCCCATGACCACCAGCTTTCCAATCAGGAAAAAACCATTGACCAATATACAAACCGCCATTGCTTAAAAAACTAGTATTTTCAGAAATCACTTTTTCCTGCAAAGCCGCCGCCGCCACTACCGGTTTAATCGTCGAGCCCGAAGGGAGCTCTCCGCTAATAGCCCGATTAAACAATGGCCTATCCTTATCATTTAAAAATTTATCATAATCTACCTGGCTGACGCCACGAGCAAATAAATTATTATTATAAGCAGGCAGACTAACTAAAGCGAGAACTTGCCCATTATTTGGATCCAGAATAATAACAGCCGCTCTCCCCGTCTTAGTCTTCTCTAACCAGGCCTTAGTAATAATTTCCGCCTGATGCTGTAATTCCAAATCTAAAGAGAGTTGCAGATTATAACCGGCAACAGGAGCAATTTCGCTCACTATTTTTTTACGACGACCAAGAGCATCAACTTCAATATTCTTACGGCCATTTACTCCTTTTAATTCCTTCTCCCAAAAATATTCTAAACCAGTCTTACCAACATAATCAATTAAAGAGTATTGACCACCCAAACGTAAAAGAGCTTCTTCACTTATTTTACCAGTATAACCAAGCACATGGGCTAAGCTTGATAATTCAGAAGATGATCCGTCCGGGCCAGAAACGGTCGCAGGATATTCACGTCTAATTTTTGTATCAATAATTACTCCCGGTAAAAAATCTCTCTCCAAAATAAGTCTTAAAGCTTGATCATAAACAATATTATCCGCGATAAATACCGGTTGATAAGCTTCAAGTGATCGAAGCCTAATCTTTGACAAAGCTTCCTGCATCAATTGAAAAGAAGGCCCATCGGAAATGAAGTCGGACGCTTCGTTGGTTAATTTAGGGGCTAAGCCATCAATTATACTGCTTACATAACGCAATAGACGATCGCGTTCTAATTCGTCTTTAGGCAAATCAATCGGGCGCAAGGATACCACAAAATTAGCCGTATTACGCACAAGTGCTTGCCCGTGACGATCATAAATAATCCCTCGCTTAGGTTCAATATTTTCAATACGCAAACGATTACTTTCAGCCAGGCCGGCATAATGAGATCCGCGGATGAGTTGGAGCCAAGCCGTACGGCCAACCAGAATCAAAATAAAAACAGCGATAATTATTTTTAGCCAGGCTAATTTTTTAACATTAAAAGTGCGGCCCACAACTTCTTTACCCAAACTATCAGAAATAAAAGAATGTTCTGTCCAATCAGTATAATAAGCCGAATCCTTCAGTTGCCCATACTTAAAATCCCCCTCTTTAATAACAAAAGGATCTTCACGCGCCGTGTCAGCGGCAGAAAATTTACCTAGAAAAAAAGATTTCTTCTTATTATTTTTCATAATAACTATAAGATAATCTTAGCGATATTCGACCAGAAAGGCAAACGGAGGATAAAAAAGCGTTAACTGAATGTTATTTAACTTTTGTTAAAATAAACATGTTCTTTCTAAATAAAAAATAATGAAAAAGTTTATTAGCTTAACTATGTGCCATGCCAGTGATTGCCCGGAACAAAAAAATCGCGGATACCTCCGCCTCTGCGGGCAAAAAAATCAAGAATCTTGCCCTTGGCGAGATAAAAATCCTTATGGTCGCTACGATATCGAAGATATTTTATTACTAAGCAGCCCTAATAATAAAGGAAAAACTGACAGAGGCTAAAAAGCCTGTCAGTTTTTTATAAAGATAAAATATGTTAAAATAAAAACAAATTTATGCGCTTATTAGTAATTGAAGATGAACAAGACCTGGCTAACCTTTTGGCTTTATCTTTGAGAAAAGCTGGTTTCGCCGTCGATATAGCAACCGACGGTGAGAAGGGGTCATTTTTAGCTAGAACAAATGAATATGATCTAGTTATTACAGATTATATCTTACCCAGTCTAGACGGTTATAACGTTATTAAAGAAATAAGGGCAGATGGACGTAATATGCCAATATTGATGCTTAGTGTGCGCCAAAGCGCCAGCGATAAAATTAATGTTCTCGATATTGGCGCCGATGATTACTTGGCCAAGCCTTTCGCCGGCGACGAACTTTTAGCACGTGTTCGCGCTCTACTACGCCGACCACCTCACATCAAAACTGATATTATTAATTTTCACGACCTCAGTCTGGATATATCAACTTTTAAAGTAAGTCGCGGCGGGCGCAACATCATCCTCACTAATAAGGAGTTTGCCCTACTACAACATCTCTTAAACAATGCTGGCAAAATCGTTTCACGAGAATCACTTTTAGAACATGTCTGGGATGGAGACACAGACGCCTTTTCTAATACTGTCGAAACCCATATCCTGCGCTTACGTAGAAAAATAGACAATAAGGGTAAAAAATTAATCCACAATATTGTCGGACGCGGCTACAAGTTAGACTTAATCTAAAGTTAAGTTAAATATAATTTAAACGCCAAACGTTATAATTAAAATAGCGTGCGGCACTTACGCCTAGAAAAGTCGAGTCGCTATCCATTTAAATAAAAATTTTGAATCAAAAAAATATGTTTAAAAAATCAAACAACAACGACGATAAACAAAGCGATGCCAACAACCCGGGCACGCCTTGGCGCAGTTGAATATTACGCTTTCCCCGAGCTCTCGGGGAAAGCGTTTTTAATTTATGCAGTGGAAAAAAACAAAAGAATACCTTTTAGCTAGCCAAACTGATCCAGAAAGGCGACTAAAAGTTCGCAAATTACAGGCGATAATTTTGATTTCAGCCGCCGTCATGGCTTTATTAAATTTAATTCGGTTTTACGATTTTATTATCAATCCAAGAAATGGCGGTTTACCTTTACCGGTTACTCTGATTATTTTTCTACTTTTTGTGAGTCTATGGTATTTAATACGAAAGGGTAAAGACTCTCTCGGTGCCTGGCTACTAATCGTCGCCTATTCATTACCAACAATATTCTGTTTTTATCAATGGGGAGCTGATTTGCCGGCCGCCATCATGATGACTGTTCTTATTGTATTATTAGCCGGTATCTTCTTAGGACCGAAACAAGCTCTTAGCATCAGTTTAATATTTACTTTTATAATTCTCGCTCTTTCCTATCTGCAATTTCATGGAATTGTCAGTGTTGACCAGGGATGGAGGCAAAAACCAAACGAACCGGCTGATGCTTTAAGCTATATTTTAATTTTTAGTATTATTTTTCTGCTCGCCTGGTTAATAAGTCGAGAAAACCACCGCTCTTTGGCAAAATTAAAGGCTGTCGGACAAGAATTGCAACAAGAACGAGATCAACTAGAAACAAAGGTTCAAGAACGAACACAAACGATCAGATTAATGCAACGCGAAAAACTGGAACAGCTACAAGCTTTAGCCAGTATTGGACAATTATCCGGCGGAGTATTTCACGACATCGTCAATCCGCTTACAGTTGTCAGTCTTAATTTAGAAGAAATGCAAAGAGAAAAAGCCGACAGCCTTGAGCAATCGCAGACTTATGTACAGCAAGCTCTTAAGGCGACTGAGCGTATAAGCGATTTAATAAAGAGCGTTAATGACCGTTTGCGCCGTCAGAATCAAGAAGAATATTTTTCCCTTCGCCTAGAGATCGAAGAAATTAAAAAAATAATGGAAAGTAAGAGTAAGTATCAGCAAATTACCATCTCTTTCCCAGATGGAAAAGATGCCAAAATAAAAGGAGTGCGTGCCCGCTTCGGACAAATAATTATGAATATTTTAGCAAATGCCATCGACGCACTGTTAAACAACAATACAAAAATAAAAAATATTAATATTAGTCTGACAATAAATGAAGAGAAAAAAATAATCAGCATTAGTATACAAGATAATGGACCTGGCATAAGCCCAGATAATCTTCCCCACATTTTTGAACAATTCTTCAGCACCAAGCAAGCGGACGGACGTAATCTTGGCTTAGGTTTAAGTGTTGTTAAAGAAATTGTTACTAAAGATTTTCAAGGACAAATAAAAGTTAAAAGTAGCCTTGAAGAAGGAAGCTTATTTACAATAATTCTGCCCTTAACTTCATGAAAAAAGAAAAAACTATTATTTATCATTTAGCTCTAAATAGTTTATCATCTTGGCCGACGCCCTTGGTAAAAGCCTGGAAAAAAGCCTGGCGAAAAACTATTAAAGACGATGCAAATGGCTTACTGTCACTTCTACCCGGTCAACTATTAAAAAGCTCAAACATACAAACGAACGCGAACCTAAAAAAATATGCTCGTCTCGCTGGCGCCGCTAATTTATACGCTTGGACAGCGGCCAATCTCCAAGATGATTTAAGTGATCAAAAATCGACACCAAAAGAATATCTCCCCCTACTTGTAGCTGGCTGGCGCAAAGCCTGGCTAATAAGTGCCGAAATTATAAAAAACTCGAAAGAAAGAAAAGAATGGGAAAATTTAATGCTAACAAGCGACACGGCTAATTTCCAAGAAAGTAGGTACCCCTTATTAATACCCAAAAGAAAAATACAAGCCGCCGATAAATCCACCTTCTTATTGGCAAACATAAATTTATTAACAAAGCGACTTAACTGGAGCCATGTCAATCAAAATAAATTACTACTCGCTAGCCGCTATTTCTTAGCCGCTAAACAGCTGGCTGATGATGTTTATGACTATAAAGAAGATTGGCAAGCAGGGCGACGTAATTTCGCCCATCGTGGCTTACAGCGATTGCCCATAGCCGAAGATTTAACTAAATATTATCAACACCAAGCAGCTAAAATTATAGAGGTCTGCCAGTGTTGTCGC
>CAIZYV010000086.1 GCA_903937325.1 Candidatus Falkowiibacteriota bacterium
CAATTGGAATTACTTTAAAACTCAAGATATTGGTTTATATAAAACAAAAAATAAGGCTATAAACCTTATTTTTTAAACCGCGGAGAGAGAGGGATTCGGTCACGGTCGCTAAACTTTTCGCTTTCGCAATGCTCAGCGAAAAGCAAGCGCCCCGACCCGGCCTCGCGATGCGTCGCTTTGCTCCGCATATCGCTCCGGCTTTCGAATCCCTCACGCGAGCCACGAAAGTGGCTCGCTTCTCTCCGCGGCTAAAAAACAAGAGAAGCTAAAAGCTTCTCTTGTTTTTATTAACTCCGCGGAGAGAGAGGGATTCGAACCCTCGATGCCGATTAAGGCATACCCGCTTTCCAAGCGAGCGCAATCGACCACTATGCGACCTCTCCAATTTATATCGACCACTATGCAACCCTGCCTACTACCGGCAGGCAGGCTTACCATCGATAGGCAAGCTTTCCTTTGATGCTATCTAAAATAGCACTATTTCAATTGTCTTTCAATGACTTGTTTTAAACCCTCAATTTCATCGCCGTTAGAATCGGTAAAAGATTCATAAGGACGAGCACCCACCAGCATTTCCTCGCCCACAAAAACAGTCGGGGCGCCATAAACAGAAAAATTATCAGCCGCCGCGATTACCTCCTCTATATTTCCCTTTTTATCTAAATTAGTCAAGCAAGCAGAAAAATCCTCTTTATTTAAACCTAATTCTTCCGCCCAAAGCGAAAAAACCTCGGCACTTAATTGTTTATTACGTACAGCCTGAAAAAGACGATCACGAAAGGCCATGCCCTGTTCTTTATCAGCAGCACAGCGTACCGCTAAAGCGCTTTGTGAAGACAGAGAGGAATTATTAACATCAAAAGGACGAAAAGCGATATCAACGTCATCACTAAAATCAGCTTGCGCACGGGCAAGAGAAAGAGCCAGGTCGGCGCTAAAAATATCGCTATAATCTTCATAAACAATTATATCAAGACCACCTTCACGACGAGCAGATACAAAATCATTTTCTTTAATCACCGGCATATTAACAGCCACATAACTCTGTTTATTTTCCGCATCAGCAAGCGAGGCAACTTCTTCTGAAAAAGGCGCTAGAGCCTGATCTTTTAACATCCTCTGACTGTTTAAAAACAAGACTAAAGAGAAGATAAGAACAGCGGCAATAATCAAAGTAAAAATGATTTTCCTAGTTTTTTTCGCTTCCATAAGAATATAGAAGGCCGGCTTAAATATTTGGCCGACGCTCAAAATAATTATTAATCTTTTCCCAGAAGCCAGCGGCACGCAGTACCTCTATTTCCTGACCAGCGGCACCAATAAATTGCAAACCGAAAGGCAACTCTTCGCCACCTTCAAAAACAAAACCTCCCGGCACCGAAATAGCCGGTAAACCGGCCAAAGAAGCTCCGGCTAAATAAATATCTTCTAAATACATCGCTAAAGGATCATTATCCTGCGCCCCCAATTTAAAAGCTGGATGCGGCGAAGTCGGAGTAAGAAGAACATCTACTTCGGCAAAGGCTTTCTGAAAATCAGCTCTAATAAGCTCTCTGACCGCCTGCGCTTTTTTATAATAAGCATCGGCATAACCAGCACTTAAAGCAAAGGTGCCGAGCATAATACGACGCTTCGCCTCTGGACCAAAACCTTGTCCGCGATTCGCTTTATAAAAAGACAAAAGATCGGCACTTTCCGGAGAAGATAAGCCCCAACCGATACCGTCAAAACGGGCTAAATTAGAACTTAGTTCACTTGGCGTAATAACATAATAAACAGGAACGCTGTATTTATTATAAGGCAAGTCTATTTCTTTAATGACCGCTCCCGCTTTTTGCAAAGATTCTAAAGATTCTAAAATTGACTGACGTAAACGAGCATCTAATCCACTATCCAAACAAGAAGAAACAACGCCAATCCGTAAAGGCTTTTTATTTTCTATCAACTCACGGCGATAATCAGGCACACTTCCGGAAATAGTAGTCGCGTCTTTTCCGTCATTGCCGGCAATTACACCTAAAACCATCGCGGCGTCTTCCACTGTTCTCGCCAATGGGCCAATTGTATCCGTCGAAGAAGTCATCGACAATAAACCAAAACGAGAAACTCGGCCATAACTCGGTTTTAAACCGACTAAATTACAAAAACTAGCCGGTTGACGGATAGAACCGCCAGTATCGGTACCAATAGCAAAAAGACAAAGTCCAGCCGCTAAAGCAGCAGCGCTGCCGCCGGAAGAACCGCCAGGCACACGACTTAAATCCCAAGGATTCTTGCTCGGTCCGAAAGCGGAATTTTCCGTCGAAGCACCATGAGCAAACTCATCCAAATTTGTCTTACCCAACATCACTGCGCCCGCTTCTTTTAAACGAGCGATAACACTGGCATCGTAGGGAGCAATATAATTTTCTAAAATCTTGGAAGCAGCCGTCGTTTTTAAACCCTTAGTCATCAAGATATCCTTAACTAAATAAGGGATACCTAGCAAATCACTGCGCTCACCTTGCTTTAATCTTTTATCAGCTAATGCCGCCGCCGCTAAGGCTCCTTCATCATCAACCAATAAACAAGCATGAATAATTGGGTTTAAAGCCTCAATGCGCCGCAAACAAGCGCGCGTCAATTCTAAGGAGCTAATATTCCCCTGGTCCAATTCTTTTCGCGCTTGCGCGATTGTAAACATATATCCATCCATATCTATAAAACCCTTTTAACTTTTAATAAGCCGCCTTCTCGTTCGCCTTGAGATAAAGCTTGTTCATTTTCACCCGTCGACCATTCTCGCACCTCGTCCTGACGCCAAACATTATGCAAAGAATAATCAATAGGAGCGGCGACAGACACCACTTCTTGCAGTTGATCGATATAAGAAGTTATAAGCGAAAGTTGTTTCCCATACATAAATAACTCAGCCGCGCTTAATTTCAAGCGGGCCAGATTAGCAATATGTTGAATGTCATCAGTCGTAAATTTCATAAATACAAAAGATATCTACTCTTATCCAATTATCTTTAAAAACTCATCTTCATCTAAAATCTTTATACCCAATTTCTGCGCCTCTTCAAGTTTAGAACCAGGATCACTACCGACGACGATATAATCGAGTGAACGGCTAACGCTTTCCTTTGTTTTTCCGCCCTTGGCTTTAATTTTATCTTTTGCCTCTTGTCTTGTCAAACGACTTAAAGACCCAGTTAAAACAAAGCTTTTACCCCGCAAGGAACCATCGGCCACAAAAGGCGGTAATAAGATTAAGCCTAACCTAGTAAATTTATTAAACAACTCAGTTGTTTCCTGCTCGTGCCAAAAAGACATTAAACTGGCGGCGACCACCGGCCCGATATCCGGTAAATCCGCCCAAGTATCCGCACTTAAGATTTTTGCTTTCTCTAAGATAAAATCGGGAGTATAAGATTTAAGCGGCCATAAACGCGATAATTCATCAGCAATGAGAGTAGCGCTCTCTTCCCCAATATGTAAAATACCGAGAGCAAATAAAAATCGCGAAAGAACTAATTCTTTTTTTAAAGCAATTGCCGCTATTAATTTGGCCGCCTTTTTTTCCGCAAATCCTTCTAGAGTTAAAAGCTCTTCCACGCGCAAAGCAAAAATATCGGCAGCATCTTCAACTAGTCCAGCGTTGACAGTTGCTTCAATAATTCTCGGACCAAAACCTTCGACATCAAGTGCTGGCTTAGAGACAAAATGACTCAAACGCCGCAAAGCAACAGCATAACAATTCTTATTTAAACAGCGATAGGCAACTTCTTCCCCACTTCTTGATACTGCTTCGCCACAACGAGGACAAAGACTAGGGGCGCTAATCTTTTTTTCTTGACCATCGCGCAAATTAGATAAAACGGCTGTTACTTTAGGAATGACGTCACCGGCTCTTTCAATAATAACAGTATCACCCAAGCGCAAATCCAAGCGCCTAATTTCATCAAGATTATGGAGGGTAGATCGGCCAATAACAACGCCACCGACTTTCACCGGCTCTAAAATTGCTGTCGGCGTTAAAGCCCCAGTCCGACCAACTTGCCAAATAACTTCTAGCAATTTTGTGGTTGCTTGTTCAGCGGAAAATTTATAAGCCATCATATAGCGCGGTGCTTTGCCGACCGTGCCAAGCTTATGCCATAAACGTAAATCATTATATTTCACCACGACACCATCGATAAAAAAATCAAGCGATTCTTTCTTCTTTTCCCATTTCTGTTGAAAAGCAAAAACAGCGTCTAAATCTCGGCACAGCTGATTATGCTTAACAGTTCTAAAGCCGAACAAACTAGTCAAGCGATCGGCAATATCACGATGCAAAATAAGTTCACCCCGCTCATAATCGCCGAGCAATAAATCATAAGCATAAAAATCCAAATGACGTTCCGCCGCGATTTTTGGATCAAGCTGACGCAAAGAGCCGGCGGCGGCATTGCGAGTATTAGCCAGCGCTAATTTGCCGGCTTGTGCATAACGTTTATTTAAATCCTCAAGCGCCGTCTTCGACATAATCGTCTCGCCTCGTATCTCAATAATGCCATCATCAAGTAGGTGATAGATAGAAACAATATCGGCGTCGCTTAAACCAAGCTGAATAAGTTCCTGCTTTTCCGGACGGCGCAAACGTAGAGGCAAGCTCTCAATTGTTTTTAAATTTAAACTTATATCTTCACCAACCAGACCATTACCACGTGTCGCTCCTTGGACGAATAGACCGCGCTCATAACGCAGATTAGCAGCTAAGCCATCGAGTTTTAATTCACAATAATAATTGGTATCAGTTTGTGCCGCGGGGGCAAGAGCGGTAGCCAAATAATTATCATTGCGCTGCTGCCAAGCCCGCATATCATCTTCGGAAAAAGCATCATAAAGAGAAATCATCGGCCGATTATGAATAATTTTTTTAAACTTAAGCAAGGCTTCCCCGCCGACGCGTTGTGTCGGCGAGTCAGGAGTAATTAAAGACGGAAATTCCGTTTCCAGACGAAAGAGTTCATTCTTTAGACTATCCAAAGCCGCCGGTGAAATCGTTTCCCGGTCATAGACATGGTATTCACGTCGGTGATGATCAATTTCCTGTTTTAGTTTTTTAATTCTATCCTTAGCGGCAATTAGATTCATAAATATAAGCTTGATAACTATATTATAGCATAATAAGTTCAACAAAAAAACGCCATAAAATGGCGTTTTTTGCTAAGTATCAATTAAACTTATTCAGCAGGAGTAGTCGGGGCGGCAGGAGTAGCAGCGGCACCATTCTGTCCGGTTGCCTGGTTAATAAAGGCAACAATTTCGGAAACAGCCTGGGTATTAGCAGCAGTAGCCTGCTCTAATTGCGCCAAGCGAGTATTCGCGTTATTGAGTCTGGCGCCAAGCTGCCAGAACAACATAACTAAAACACCTAAAACTACACCGGCGACTAAAGGAAATACTAATTCTTTTTTCATATTTTTTTACTTTACCCGTTGCCAATTGCTTAAATAAGCAGTCTTGGCTAAAGAGGAAAAATTATTTGTTTTGAGTGCCAGACAGGCTGGTATTAATAAAATTTACTACCCCGGAAACAGTTTGTGAATCCTTGGCGATAACGGTCTGTAATTCCGTCATCTTTTTTTCCTGGCTATTAACCTGGAAATACATGTAACCGTAAATTGCCGCTAAAACGACTAACACGAGCCCGGCCACTAAAGGACCGACAGAAGATTTTTGCATATTAGAGCGCGAGAAGCGCTGGTTCCCGCTAATTAAGCGAGACGGACGCCGCTTCGTTGTTAACATAATAAAATATTTTAAATGATTAAGATTAAAAATTACTAATACTTATTTCTCTTGCCTATCAGAGTATAATAAAGGCAGATAAAAATATTATAGCACAAGTAAAAAAGAGGGGCAATAATCTGTCTATCTAAGTATTTAGTTTATTAAAGTGTTTCATCAATTAATTAACAACGAAGTTACACTTACTTGTTAAATGTACCGCGTATTGTAATTGTCAATAAACTCGGTTTAAAGGATAGCGATGTTGCCGCTTGGACTTGGATTGTTGATTTTCCTATGTATGAATATTCAGAAATTAAAGAGAAAAGAATTGATTTCGGCCACAATCCATTTTCTATGCCTCAGGACGGTATGAATGCTTTGAAAAATAAAAACCCTTTGTGTATTTTGGCTTATCAATACCTAAAAATTAAAAAAAATTACAAATCATCTCTACTAGAAAAATAGTAAATAGCCAAATATAGCTAAAGTAACATAAAAAATATTTAATTTGACCTCAATTTTCCTATTGACTTAATTACTATTATATTGTAAAATCGATAGACATTTAACTTGGCACATTAAAAAATAAAATAACAAATGAAAACAAACACAAATTTAGTATACGGGCTTGATTTTGGCACAAGCAATTCCGCCGTAGCTGTTTTGGACCAGAGCGGTCAAAGCAAAGTTATAAAAATTGGAATAAATGGAGTAGAAAAAACCATTCCATCAGTATTGTTTTTCCCAGCAGAAAGAATGGGGACGTTTCATGTTGGGGACACGGCAATCTTAGAATATGTTAAGTCCAAAATGAAAGGTAGATTTTTACAATCAATAAAATCTATTTTACCATCAAAATCTTTTGCTAGCACAAATATTCCAGGCTTTGGGCCTTTAAGCTCAGAAGATTTAATTTCTTTAATACTGAAGAGCATTAAAGAAAGAGCTGATTCACAACTTAAAGCAGATGTAAGAAAAGTAGTTTTAGGTAGGCCAGCAAGATTCTCTGATGACGCCATCATCGATTTAATGGCCGAACAAAGACTACTCAAGGCTGCTAAAAAAGCTGGTTTTGAAGAAATCAATTTCCAATTAGAACCAATCGCGGCAGCTTTACATTATGAGTCATATTTGAGCTCAGAAAAACTAGTGCTAGTGGTTGATATAGGCGGGGGGACTTCCGACTTCACTATCATGAAACTGTCACCAAAAAAAACAAAATTTACCGACAGACAAGATGATATTCTATCTTCGAATGGTTTATATATTGGAGGTGATAACTTTGACTCTGATATAATGAAAAACAAACTAATTGATTACTTTGGCTATGGCTCAAATATCAGGTCCTATGAAAAAATACTTCCTTTTCCAAATCATTTATTACTGCAGATATGCAAATGGCAGGATATTGGCTTCTTGAAAAGTAGGCGTACGCAAAACTTGCTTAAAAATCTGCATCATTCATCTGAGAGCCCTGAAAAAGTTTTGAGATTACAATCTTTGATCAACGAAGATTTAGGTTATTCTCTGTTTTGCGAAATAGAAAAATCTAAAATAACGTTATCCAATTTTGAAAATTCAACTATTAATTTTCGTAAATCCGTGATAGACATAAAAGTAGAGATAACAAAAAATGAATTCGAAGGCTTTATCGCGCACAAACTCGCAGAAATAAACAAATCACTCAATGAAGCGATTGATATTGCCGGAGTCAACTATAAATCCATAGATGCTGTCTTCATGACAGGGGGGAGTTCTCTTATCCCAGCTCTTAGAAAAATTGTTTCCGACAAATTTGGCGAACATAAGATTGCCCCATCCGATTCATTTACTAGCGTTGTCTCTGGTTTAGCACTAAGTACAAAATTATTTTTTTAGCGAAAAGGACCGCCATAACGGTCCTTTTTTAAAAAACTTGCTTATTATTAATTCAACATTTATTATCTATTTTTTAGCATAGAAATTGCTTTTAGAATCGCCGGTTTAGCTATTGGGGTAATTTCCAGTATTTCTAAATTATCTACATCCACAAAATCGGCCCCCAAGGAGTCAAAACCATCAGCGTCTCTTTTTATTTTATCAAAAAGAATATCCACCAAAAAATAAATACCGATATGATGGAGTTGTCTTGGTTCATTATCCTTATTAAAATAATTGCAAAAATTTTCATTATACGAAATAAACTGACAATTATTTAAAGTAGCTCCAGTCTCTTCCATTATTTCCCTACTCAAACATGCCTCAATCTTCTCACCAAATTCGATACCACCGCCGGGCAAATCTAACATTCCAGTATATGGTCCCCTGGCTTTTTTGATTACCAAGAGCTTTCCATTATTAATAAAAATACCATAAACACCAACATGAAATGTTTGTCCTTCTTTTTTAATCATATTTCTTAAAATTGTTTTTAATACTTATTTTAGCCAATTTTAATAAATTATTACTTGATTTTTTTGCGTTGCTAGACAGACTATTATAAATTTTATTATCTAACAGTTGAACCTTGAAAATTGTATTCATCAACTCAAGTTGATTGTTGAACAGAAAACCATTAAAACCATTTAAAATTAAGTCCATATGGCCTTCTACATTGGAAACAATAGGAACTGTTCCCATAGACATTGCCTCAACCAGCGAATACGGCATACCTTCAACAACACTGTTTGAAATAAAATATTTCGAGACAGACAAATAATGGAATACTCTTTCTGGCTCTACCCTACCAGTAAACTCTACTTCTGGATAAAGTTTTTTTAATTTTTTAAGTTCGCGTCCATCACCGACAAAAACAACTTTTTTTAAAAGATTAAGCATTTTGAATGATTTCAATAACTCAAATACTCCTTTATCTTTTACAATTCTACCGACATAAATAAAAAGATATTTATCAACGCGCTCCTCTACTTTTTTAAATATTCTTAAATCTGGCAAAAAAACTATTTTTTCTGGTGAAATTTTAAATTTTTGGTTGAGAATAAAGCATTCCGATGGTCCGCAGGCTAAATAATAATCCGCACTTGTAGATAGTAACTTCTCAAAAAAATATTCCAATAAACCGAACCAAAATGATTTCCTCTTGATACCAACGCAGCTTGGAGTATGATATAAATTATCTATTGATCCAATATTACGTAAAATTCTACAAACCTTTCCTGCATATTCCGTGTAACTAATCACTATATCCGGCTTTTCTAATAAAAAATAACTCTTTAAACATCTCACATCTCCTGCCAGAAAAAAAAGTTTCCGCCTTAGTGGCTTACGAATAATTTGACCATATTTGCGGAGCTCTTTTTCGTGATCAACCTGCTTCTCTCCATATCTATTTCGTGGTGTTTTTGGAAAAATATAAGTCAAGCTAAACCCTAGAGATTTAAGCTCCTTTGAAAGTTCTATAATCCCACGAAAAATACCAACATAAGGACATTCAGTTACAATATAAACTCTACTTTTTTTCTTCATACAAAGTAGTAATAAAGGCTAAATCTTTCATTACCTCAACCTCATAACCGCTAGGTCTTCTTTTAACAAAGGACATGCCATGTTCTAATGGAATGATTGGTAAAAAAGCAAGAATTTTTTTCTCTAATTCCTCAGAAGAAATTTTAATTTCAGAAGTATAATTATCTACCACTTTTTTTGTAAGTTTTTCTCTATCCATTCGATGATTAACTACGCCATCATAAATTAATTTAGCTAAATCTTGTGCCGGATCACTGATATTAGAAAACTCCCAATCAACAAGGGTTGGCTTCTCACCTTCAGTAAAAAGCATGTGCCTTAAACGCAAATCTC
>CAIZYV010000087.1 GCA_903937325.1 Candidatus Falkowiibacteriota bacterium
GAAATTGACTGTTGCCGAAGAGGATATGCTTTGGACTCATTATAATAAAGATGAGGCTTGGTTTCAGAAAAAGGGCGAACTAACTGTTCAAAATCGCCGAGATTTAGGCATGCCGCTTGAAAAAGAAGCAATTGAAAATGGTAAAGATATTGTGCGCGCTTTAGTTAAATTTATGAGTTCTTGCCCGGTTGTGATGATGGTTTGGGAGGGTAATCAGGCGGTTGCAATTGTGAAAAAAATAGTTGGTGGCACTGAACCGGCGACTTCTGATGTCGGTACGATCCGCGGTGATTTAACTCTTGATTCTTACGAATTAGCCAATCGCGATGAACGAGCCGTACGCAATCTTGTTCATTGTTCCGACCAAGTTTCTGAGGCAGAAAGAGAAATCGCTTTATGGTTTAGTCCGGAAGATTTGTATAATTATCGTTTGGTTTCCGAACAAATATTGTACGATGTTAACTTAGATGGCATTAAAGAATAGGGGTCTTTAATTTTTCTATGTCTCAAAAAAGTAATGAACAATTAGTTGCAGAAGAGAAAAAACGCTTGTTTATTAAAGTTGGTGTTCTGATTTTTTCTTTGCTTATTCTGGTTTTTTGGTTTTTTAATCTACGAGCCTCCTTCAATGTTGATAAGGGGCAGATTGGAGAAAATCAAGGAATAGATGTTTGGCAAGAAGATTTTAAGAAGACAATTGAATCAGCGCGTAAAGGTTTAGACGAGCCTATAGTTGCCAGTAGTTCAAATGATACCGGTCAAGATTTTTTAAATGATTTGGCTGATAATTTAGAAAAGAAAGAAGGATTACCTTCTATTTCTGAGCCTGTTGTACCCGTTGTGCCCGTTGAAACGGCAACGCTTAGTCCGGAAAATTTATTAAAAGATTTAGAAAACCGTTTGCCTCAGGCACCGGTGAATAATTGTCCTGCTTTTATCGATTGTATGCCGACTATCGGCGACGCTAAGCCTTGCCTCATTCCGCCAGGCTGCGAGAATATTACTCAAATCGCTTATTGATATGAAACAAGAGCCAAAAAATTTAGAAGAAAATGAAGAAACAACTCTGCCTTCCGACCAGCGTCGGACTGCTTTTGGTTTAGTCCAGGATCAGCCTTTAGTGGAGGAAATGAGCAGCTCGTATTTGGAATATGCGATGGCGGTTATTGTTTCTCGTGCTTTACCAGATGTACGCGACGGCTTGAAACCTGTTCATCGTCGCATTCTTTATGCGATGTGGAGTATTGGTTTACGTGCTAACGCTAAGTTCCGTAAATCCGCTACTGTTGTCGGTGAAGTTTTAGGTAAATATCATCCCCATGGTGACAGCGCAGTTTATGAATCGATGGTCCGCATGGCTCAAGACTTTTCCATGCGTTATCCGCTTGTCCGTGGTCAAGGAAACTATGGTTCAATGGATGGTGATAGCGCTGCCGCTATGCGTTATACCGAAGCGAAACTAGCTGGTATCGCTGAAGAATTATTATTTGATATTGATAAAGATACAGTTGATTTTGTTCCCAACTATGACGGTTCCCATAAAGAGCCTCGCGTCTTGCCGGCCAAATTGCCGAACCTTCTCCTTAACGGCACCCAAGGTATCGCAGTCGGCATGTCGACAAATATTCCACCTCATAATCTTGGTGAATTAGTGCAGGCAATTAATCATCTTTTAGATAATCCGGAAGCCAGCATCGAGGATTTGATGCAATTTGTTAAAGGGCCGGATTTCCCGACTGGCGGCATAATTTATAATCAAAAAGATATCCTAACGGCTTATGCGACCGGTAAAGGTGGTATTGTTGCGCGCGGCAAGGCAGAAATAGAGGAACAAAAAGGGGGAACCTTTCAGATTATTATTTCCGAAGTTCCATATCAAGTTAATAAAGCCGACCTGGTAGAAAAAATTGCTGATTTAGTTAAAGATAAGAAATTGGAAGGGATAAGAGCCTTACGCGATGAATCTGATAAGGATGGCGTGAGGGTTGTTATTGAGCTTAAAAAAGATGCTTATCCAAAAAAGATCTTAAATTCTTTATATAAACATACTTCTTTGCAAACTACTTTTCACGTAAATATGCTAGCCCTGGTTGACGGCATACAACCAAAAGTTTTGACATTGAAGATGATTTTGGAAGAGTATATCAAGCACCGCGAAGAGGTTGTCCGTCGTCGGACGCAATTTGAATTAAACAAGGCTAAAGATCGTTCTCATATTTTAGAGGGTTTACTGATTGCTTTAAAAAATATTGATGAAGTCATAAAAACGATTAAGGCTTCTAAGGATAAAGAGATTGCGCGCGTTAATTTAATCAAGAAATTTAAGCTCTCGGAAAGGCAGGCAGTGGCAATTTTAGAAATGCGCTTGCAGAGCTTGGCAAACTTGGAACAATTAAAAATTGAGCAGGAATGGGAAGAAAAACAGAAACTCATTAAAGAACTGGAAGCGATTTTGAAATCAGCGGCCAAGATTCGCTCGATAATCAAGGAAGAAATTAATGGCGTGGCGGAGAAATTCGATAATCCGCGGCGAACAGCTGTTGTTGTTCATGGTATTAAGGATTTCAGTTTGGAAGATTTAGTGCCGAATGAAGAAACGATGGTGATGATGACGCGTGACGGCTATATCAAGCGCTTAGAGCCGGATACTTTTAAGGTCCAAGCTCGGGGCGGCAAGGGTGTCATGGGTCTGACTACCAAGGAAGAAGATACGGTTGAATTCATGTTCACTACTTTCACCCACAGTGATATTCTTTTCTTTACAACGCGCGGCCGCGCTTTTCAACTTAAGGCGCACGAAATTCCTCAAGCTTCCCGTGTTTCAAAAGGTAATTCAATCGTGAATTTTTTGCAGCTTACTTCCGGCGAGCAAGTTACTTCCGTTTTGCCTTTGGATAAGATTTTTGGCAGCAAATATTTATTCTTCGCGACGGAAAAGGGCTTGGTTAAGAAAGTAGAATTATCCGCCTTTAATAATGTCCGCCGCAGCGGTTTGATTGCGATTAAGATTAAAGAAGATGATCGTTTGATTTGGGCAAAACCGACTTCTGGTACTGATCATATCCAATTAATTACCGCTCAAGGCCAGGCGATTCGCTTTAAGGAAACAGACGTACGCGATATGGGCCGTAATGCTTCCGGTGTTTATGGTATTAGGTTGCATAAAGATGATGCTGTTGTTGGCATGGGTGTCGCTAAAACGGATAAAGAGAAAAAGCGCAGCTATCAGATTTTGACTATTATGGCGAAGGGTTGTGGTAAGCGAACCGAATTATCTTTATATAAGTTACAGGGTCGCGGCGGTAGTGGTATTAAGACGGCAAAGGTGACTGATAAGACCGGCAATATTACTAATGCTTTTTTGGTCAATGCTGATTCGATGGAAGATCGTGATTTGATTATTATTTCTAATAACGGTCAGGTTATCCGTATGCCTTTCAAGAGTGTCAGTGTTCTCGGACGCGATACTCAGGGTGTGCGTATCATGCGCTTTAAGGATGAAGATGACAGAGTTTCCGGTATAACCTGGATTTAAAGATCGATTGTTTATATTATAAAAACTGATTCAATTTCAGTTATACATTCAATAGTAAAGACAGTCCGAAAGGGCTGTTTTTGCTTGTCTATAGTACATTGGTTTTATGCTATTGA
>CAIZYV010000088.1 GCA_903937325.1 Candidatus Falkowiibacteriota bacterium
ATGAATTTCGCAGCACACTTGTGCCCGGGTTGCATAATGAAGAGGATATCCGGAAAATGGGAGCGATAATTCAAGGTGCAAATCGCTGGTATTTGCAAAAATTTAAGCCAGATACTTCTTTGGTTAATCCGGATTTTGAGAATAAAACAACTTTTTTAGATAAAGATTTAATTAAGTTTGCGCTTATTGGTTCGGAATTTGTCAAGGAATGTCGAGCACGTATTTAATATATGGATAAGCCTTTAATTGATGGTGAACCCTTAGTCGCTGAAAAAACAATCTCGTCCATCCCTGATCTGGCTGTTTTATTGCAAGCTAATTTGGAAATGACGAAGGAAATTAGAGCTATGGTCAGACATATCAATACTTATGTCGCTTGGCAGCGCCTGTTTGGCTGGATTAAATTTCTTTTAATTTTAATTCCTTTAATTATAGGAGCTATCTATTTGCCGCCGCTTTTGAAGGATTATTATCAACAGCTATTACAAGCGGCAAGTCTTAATTTGTCATTTTAGTTTTTTCAGGTGAATATAATAATTATTTATGAATGAAGAAATAGCGGTCTTTGCACAAACGACCTTTCGCAATCAATTTAAGAAATTTGGTATTAAAACCGATGATCGTCGCCGGCATATGTATTTGATTGGAAAAACCGGTATGGGTAAATCGACGATTCAAGAGAACATGATTGTTGGCGATATTCGCGCCGGTCGCGGCCTAGCTGTTGTTGATCCACATGGTGACTTGGCAGAAAAAATTGTCGAGTTTATCCCATCTAATCGGATTAATGATGTTGTTTATTTCAATCCGGCGGACATGGATTATCCCATTGCTTTTAATGTTTTAGAGCAGGTAGAACCACATTTGCGCCATTTGGTTGCTTCTGGATTGCTCGGTGTTTTCCAAAAATTGTGGGCAGATTCTTGGGGCCCTCGTTTGGAATATATTTTACGTAATGCTATTTTAGCGATTCTCGACTTTCCTGGATCGACTCTTTTAGGAGTTGTCCGCATGCTTTCAGATAAATCTTATCGTAAGCGAGTAGTTTCCAATATTAAGGATCCAGTTGTTAAAGCTTTTTGGGAAAAAGAATTTGCTTCTTATGCGGATAAATTCGCTTCTGAAGCTGTTTCTCCGATTCAGAATAAAGTCGGGCAATTTTTGTCTAGCTCATTAATGCGTAATATCATCGGTCAGGTAAAATCATCGATTAATATCCGGGAAATAATGGATGAAGGGAAGATTTTAATTATGAATTTGAGTAAGGGACGGATCGGTGAAGATAATTCCGCTTTATTGGGAGCGATGATGATTACCAAAATTCAACTAGCGGCGATGAGTCGTGTAGATATGCCAGAAAAAGAGCGAAAAGATTTTTATCTCTATATTGATGAATTCCAAAATTTTTCTACCGATAGTTTCGCTAATATTTTGTCGGAAGCGCGTAAATATCATTTAAATTTAATCCTCGCTCATCAATATATTGAACAGCTGAGTGAAAAAGTGAAGCCGGCAGTATTTGGTAACGTTGGCACGATGGTTTCTTTTCGAGTCGGAGCAACCGATGCTGAGGAGCTGGCTAAAGAATTTGCACCGGTTTTTACCGAAGAAGATTTAGTCAATTTGCCAAAATATGAAATGTATTTGAAGCTGATGATTGATGGTGTTGCTTCATCTCCTTTTTCAGCTAAAGGCTTACCTCCTCTTACTGAAGAAGAGAGAACTTATAATGTTGAAAAAGTAATTGCTTATTCTCGGGAAAAGTACGCGACTAATCGTCTTGAGGTGGAAGATAAGATTTTGCGCTGGCACGAAGCTTCTGACGATGCTCCAGCTACTCCGCTTAGAAATATAGCTGCCGCTGAAACTTTTCGTCCCGCTGCGCCTTCATCTTCTCCTGCCCCTAGTTTTGATCGCCCCATGCGTCCATCTGCCCAAAATACGATTCCGGCGCGAGAAAACTTAAACACTAAAAAAGAAGTAATCCCTGCGCCATCAACCCCGGCTTATCGGCCGAAAGTTGGTTATCAAAAGACATCTGTTCAAGGCACTTCTGCCAGAATAATAAATAATCCCGTGTCTGTTTCAACAAGTATTCCTAAGATTAATCGTCCGACGGCACATAAAGAAACGATTGATCGTCGTCCTCAATCTGCAGCTGTGTCTATTTCTGATAATAAGCCTGCTTATTCAGCCGTGTGCGCTCATTGTGGCGTTAATACCACAACAGTTTTTGTGCCTGATGGTGTACGCCCGGTTTTTTGTAAAGATTGTTTAAATATTAAGCGCCAAGAGAAAAAAACGGAATTAGATAGTCGTAAACAGGCAAAAGTTGAAGAGTTAAAAAATTTAGCTGCATCTCCATCTATAGCCTCTATTTCTTTGGCATCTTTAAGTCAGGCTCGTCCAGTTGATTTTAAGGGGCGACCGGAAAAACCCCAGCCTTTGTTAAATAAGATTATTAATCAGGAAGAAGGAGGAAGTATGTCGGAGGACGAGCTTATCGATTTTTCTAGGCGGCCAGGATAAAATTTATGTATCTTGTTTTCGATACCGAAACAACCGGTTTGCCTAAAAGTTATCGGGCGCCGATCAGCGATCTTGATAATTGGCCTCGTTTGGTGCAATTGTCTTGGGCGTGGTTTGATAAAGATGGCCAAGCTTGGGATCGTTATGATTATATAATTAAACCTGTTAATTTTATCATTCCGGAAGAAGCAACGAGAATCCACCGCATCAGCCAGGAAAAAGCTTTAGCTGAAGGACACGATTTGCTTAAAGTTTTACAAGAATTTGCTGAGCATATTGCTAGAGCTGAAGCGCTTGTTGGTCATAATATTGATTTTGATGATAAAATTATTGCTTCCGAATTTTATCGTAACCAAGTTAGCAATGAATTATCGGCAGCGAAAAAAATTTGTACGATGAAAGCTAGTGCTGATATTTGTCGTATTAGCAACGGTCGCGGTTCTTATAAATGGCCGAATTTAGCCGAACTTCATCGCCATCTTTTTGCTAAAGATTTCACAGAGGCGCATAATGCCATGGTTGATGTTTTAGCATGTGCCCGCTGTTTTTTTGAAATCCGCCGCCGCGGTTTTAATATTTAATATGGATTATCTTAAAGTAGGCAGAGCGACTGATTTACAGGGTAGGGACCGCCGTCTTTATCGTTTTTTTGAAATATTGCCCGGCGCCTTATCTTTTCTTACTCTTTTTACTCTTTTGGTTCTTTCTTATTTCCAGCCGGTTTGGGTCGCTTTTTTTCTTATTGCCTTTAATGTCTATTGGCTGCTTTTGGTGATTTATTTAGCTCTTTATCTAGTGGCTGCTTATCGTAAATTAAAGAAGAATACCGCTATTGATTGGCGCGGACGCTGCGAAGTACTGGAAGCCAGGGATTTCTCCGATTCCAAGATCGCGCCTGATTGTTTAGCCCGCCAGAATCGTCATTGGCGGGATTTATGGCATTTAATTATTTTGCCTAATTATAATGAAAGCGCGGAAATTATTGCTAGCGCTTTAGAGTCTTTATTAAAAGACGGCTTCCCCGCAGAAAGAATGTTAGTGGTTGTGGCCATGGAAGAACGGGCCGGAGCGGCAGCGCATGAAAAAGCTGATTTTATTCGCGTAAAATTTAAGGATTCTTTTGGACGCTTACTGATAACTTATCATCCCGATGGCATTGCCGGCGAGCTAAAAGGCAAGGGGGCCAATCAAGCTTGGGCGATTAAGCAAGCACAGAAAGATTTGCTTGATGCTGAGTCTTTTGATTACGATCAGATATTGGTCAGCGTTTTCGATATTGATACGATGGTGCGGCCTGGTTATTTTTTCGCTTTATCTTATAAATTTTTAACCGTGTCATCTCCTTATCGAGCGAGTTATCAGCCAATTCCGGTTTATCATAATAATCTTTGGGAAGCGCCTTTCTTTTCTCGAGTCGCTGCTTCGTCTAATACTTTCTGGCAGATGATGATGCAAATTAGGGAAGAACAGCTCGTGACTTATTCTTCTCATTCCATGACTTTGCGCGCCTTAGTCGATATCGGTTTCTGGTCGACCAATATGGTTAGCGAAGATTCTCGTATCTTCTGGCATTGTCTACTTTATTATAAAGGTGATTATCGAGTTGAACCTTTGTATTTTCCGGTTTCCATGGATATTACTTATGATCGTAATTTTTGGCAGACAGCTAAGAGTTTATATAAACAGCAGCGGCGTTGGGCTTGGGGAGCTGAGAATGTACCTTATTTAATGTTTAACACTGTTAAAAATTGGCGCGATACCGATCGAAATAAATTAATTGGTCATATTCTTATTCAGATTTATGGTTTTCATTCCTGGGCGACTAACGCTTTAGTTATAGCTGTTATTGGCTGGATGCCGATGCTTTTGGGCGGTGATCGTTTTAACACTACCGTGTTATCTGGTAATTTACCGGCGATTACACAAACACTCATGAACATTGCTATGATTGGCTTAGTATTGTCGGCTATTATTTCTACTTTGTTATTACCGAAGAGGCCGGCACGTTATTCTATTTTCAAAAATATTTTAATGCTCTTGGAATGGATTTTCGTTCCTTTTACCATTATTCTTTTTGGTTCTGTTCCTTGTCTCGATGCTCAATGGCGACTTTTGCGTGGTAAATATATGGGTTTTTGGGTGACACCAAAATCAAGAGATTAAATAAAATAAGCATCTGTTTATTTTACGATAGCTTTGCTATTATAAAAGAAGATATTTTTTCGATTAGTTTATTATGATGAAAAATAAAATCGTTTCTAATTTCAAAGTAAAAAAGCGGGCGGAAAAAAATTTTTTTAGCGCCTGGTTAGCGAATCGTCGTATTTTTGGCATCATCGCCTTAGTTTTTTTATTGCTTATTTTAGTGCCCTTGGCTAAGAATTATAGCCGTCAGCGCTTGGTGGCAGATGAGATTGCAGGCATACAACAGGAAATTGCTGATTTTGAAGCAAAGAATAAAGAACTTCGAGAAACTATCGATTATTTACAGTCCGATCAATCATTAGAAGAGCAGGCTCGTTTAAACATGGGTTTAAAAATGCCAGGAGAGAAAGTGGCTGTTATTCAAAGCGATGCCTTTGGCACTGTTATGCCAGTCGAGCTTCCTAAACAATCTTTACCTAATTGGCAGAAGTGGTGGCAGCATTTCATGCGTTGATCTTAAAATATAACCGGCCTTTTGACTATAAAAAAGCCGGCTGTTAGCCGGCTTTGTTACTGGAGCCGAGAATGGGACTTGAACCCACAACCTACGGTTTACGATACCGTTGCTCTACCAATTGAGCTATCTCGGCGCGTTTAGAGCGGGTGAGCGGAATCGAACCGCCGTCTCGAGCTTGGGAAGCTCGCATAATAACCATTATACTACACCCGCTTAACTCCCATATTATAAGCAGAAGGAAGACCCTTAGTCAATTAAATTATGTTTATGTTTAAAAAGATTTATTTTTTTATAATAGCTGTAACCGTTTTTAATTTAACCGGTTTTTTTGTTTTGGCGGCAGATATTCCTGTTTTGGTAACTGGGACCCTGACAAGTATCAAGACGGAATGGTTAGCTGGGGAAGAGCATCGAGAGATAATCGATAATTTTTTAATAAAATCTCCAGTCAAGGCTTTAAAAGCAAAGACGACCATTAAAATTGATAATTTAGGATCTTCTTTTATTTGGCCTTGGAATTTTTCTCCCTTAAGCCAAGTTTATCAATTTGATTTTCTTGATAATGGCCAGGCGTACGACTCTTCTCAGCCTCTCCATTTAGAAATAGCTTATACAGAGTCTAATAATTATTATAAACAGATTTTCTTTTATGACCACCCTCAGAATAAATGGCGCCCCTTGCCTTCAGTTGATGACCCAATAAAAAAAGTGGTCAAGGCTGATATTCATTTGCCTTATGCGCGCGTTGCAATTCTGTATAATGATCAAGTTTTAACTGTTGGTCAAGCGAGCTGGTATCGTCATAAAGGTGGTTTATTTGCCGCTTCGCCTGATTTTAAAGCCGGAACTATTTTAAAAGTAAGCAATCTGGATAATGGTAAATCGGTGCTTGTTACTGTTAATGATTATGGGCCTGATCGCAGCATTCATCCTGATCGGGTTATTGATTTAGATGCCGTTGCTTTCACTAAAATAGCTTCTCTTAAAGATGGAATTATAAGAGTGAAGATTGAGGCGCAGAAATTGATTTCGGCCGCTGATCAAGAAAAATTAACGCCAGCGAGTAATCTGCCTATTATTTCTTCGCGTTCGGCGGTAGTGATGCTGGAAAGCGATGGTCGTTTATTATTTAATAAGAACGCCAGTTCTACTTCGCCTTTGGCCAGTTTAACTAAATTAATTGCCGCCCAAGTTTTTTTAGACACTAAGCCGACTTTAAATAAAGTTGTCGCTTATTCCGTTCAGGATGAAAAATATAATTATCTTTATTGCAAGCCTTGGGAGTCTGCTCGTTTGCGTGTGGCTGATGGTGAAACGATGACAATCGAAAATCTTTTTTATGCCGCTTTAGTCGGTTCAGCAAATAATGCTGTAGAAAGTTTAGTGCGAGTAAGCGGTTTAAGCCGGCCAGAATTTATCAAAAGGATGAATGATCAAGTT
This sequence comes from Candidatus Falkowiibacteriota bacterium, assembly GCA_903937325.1. GTDB lineage: Bacteria > Patescibacteriota > Patescibacteriia > Patescibacteriales > UBA12465. The sequence goes on from CAIZYV010000088.1 coordinate 6,632, forward strand.
AAAATTTGGGGAGCTCTTCACACTAGCTTCATTGAGCCCACCGGTTTATCTCCGGAAAATGTGAGTTCTCCTCTTGATTATGCTATAATAACAAAAGAACTTTTTAAGAATCCTTTGTTGAAAAAGATTAGCACAACTGCTCGCTATTCTTTCACAACGATCAATAAGAAAGTCAAACATAATTTAAGTAATACTAATAGTCTATTGTTTGGTGGCTCCTATCAATTGAGCGGTTCTAAGACCGGTTATCTAGATGAAGCTGGTTATTGTTTGATGACTCGAGTTGATAGTCCGTTAGGGAAATTAATTATCGTTAATTTCGGCGCTAAAAGTAAAAACGACAATTTCAAAGATAATGAACAACTGATCCTTTATGGTTTGAAACAGCTTGTTCGATAAGTATATGATTACTTTGCTCCATGTTTCCAAAAGCTATTCTCGCCGCAATCAAGTTTTGCGCGATATTAATCTCCATATTAAAGCGGGAGAATTTGTATCGGTTGTCGGTCAGTCTGGTGCCGGTAAAACGACTCTCGTTAAGCTTTTAATCGGCGAGGAAAGAAGTGATGAGGGACAGGTTGTTATTGGCGATTGGGATATTACCCGTTTATCTAAGCATGAAGTGCCTTATTTACGTCGGCAGATTGGTGTTATTTTTCAGGACTTTAAATTATTACCCAAGAAAACTTTACGGGAGAACGTCGCTTTTGCTCTGGAAGTTTGTGGTGCTAGTCAGGCGAAGATAAAGAAGATTGTGCCGAACGTTTTGAAAATCGTTGGTTTAGAAGATAAACAGGGGCGCTATCCTCATGAGGTGTCCGGCGGCGAACAACAAAGAGCAGTTATTGCCCGAGCGCTAGTTCATCAGCCGCGCATTTTACTAGCCGATGAACCGACTGGTAATCTTGATGCCATCAATGCCGATGAAATTATTGATTTGCTTTTGCGAATTAATAAATTTGGAACAACCGTTATCTTAGTGACTCATAATAAAGAAATTGTTAATCGTCTTTCCCGGCGCGTTATCACGATGGATAAGGGCGCTATTGTCGGTGATAAGGCTCATGGTAAATATTTGCTTTAAATTATTTTTTTATGCTTTCTTTTTTACGCATTATTAAATTTAGTTTGCAGGACATGGGGCGTAATATTTGGTTATCTATCGTAACGATAACCATCCTTTTACTTGCTCTTTTTTCCATTAATACTCTGTTAACTGTTCGAGTAGTCAGCGATAATGCCGTTAATGCTGTTAAAGAAAAAATTGACGTCAGCCTTTATCTTAAACCAGATTCATCGGAAAGCGATATTGCCACTTTGCGGACGCGGCTCGCCTCTTTGCCAGAAATAAAAATCGTTAATTATACTTCTAAGCAGGCGGCCTTAGAATCTTTTCGGGCTAAGTACCGTGATAATCCGGAAATTTTACAATCACTTAGAGAATTAGGTAGTAATCCTTTATCGCCGAGTCTGGCAATTACGCCGGCTGATTTTGATGACACCGCTAATCTCGTGAATGCTTTGCGCCAATTTGATTCCGATATAATTGAATCTCGGGATTTTAGTGATAATACGGCCGTGGTAACGAAAATCCAGGATGTCACCCAGCGCGTTAATGAAGTCGGCGCCGTTGTCATTATAATTTTTATCCTCACTAGCTTACTGGTAGTATATAACTCGATTAGAGTGGCTGTTTATACGCATCGGAAAGAAATTGAGATAATGCGCCTAGTTGGCGCCTCCAACTTTTTCATCTACATGCCTTTTCTTTTTTCCGCCTTTATTTACGCTCTGTTAAGCGTTCTGATTATGGTTGTTATTTTTTATCCTTTTTTAACTCTCCTTCAGCCTTATTTAGAAGTATTTCTGGCTGGCTATAACGTTAATTTACTGAGTTATTTTGTTTATAATTTTGCGTCTATTTTTGGCTTGCAATTTGCTATCGTCTTCTTTATTACTCTAGTGGCCAGTTTTTTTGCGGTGCGCAAATACGCGCGCGTTTAAAAGTAATTTAGGCGCCTTTGGCAGAAAGGTGCTTTTTTATATCTTTAGTTGACGTTTGGCAGTAAATTTATTAAGATAAGTTCGTTCGACTAACATATTCGGGGATCGTCTAATGGTAGGACAGTGGCCTTTGAAGCCATCAATCATGGTTCGAATCCATGTCCCCGAGCTAGTGAAAAAAAGCGCCTTTTGGCGCTTTTTTGATGCGAGCGAAGGGGAAGCGAAGTGCCTGCGCACTTCGCGTCAGGGATTCGAAAGCCGGAGCGATATCCGCCCAGGGCGGATCGCGAGGCCGGGTCGGGGCGCTTAGTGAGCGAAGTTCGCGATTTTAGCGAACGAGCGAGACTTAGCGACCGTGACCGAATCCATGTCCCCGAGCACTATTAAAAAAGAGCACCAAGGTGCTCTTTTTTAATAGTGTTGGTGGGCAGAAAGGATTCGAAGCATCGGGAAGGGTTTGGGAAACGGGAGTTTCCCACCGTTACTGCGGGGGTATCAGCGA